>JAKAGL010000262.1 GCA_021815535.1 bacterium | reverse complement strand
GCGTCTTCCACTGCCGCAATAAGCGTCCGGTCGCCGCTGACAATGGCTCCCCCCTCGCCGCTGGTGATGTTCTTGATACCGTCGAAACTGAAGCAGGCCGCATCTCCGAACGAGCCGATCATTTTTCCCTTGTAGCGGCAGCCGAAAGCGTGGGCGGCGTCCTCTATTACGCGTAGCCCGTACTTTGCGGCAAAGGCATGTATGGCCTCAAGGCCTGCGGGATAGCTGGCGTAGTGCACCGCCACGATGGCGCGGGTGTTGGGGGTGATGCGCCGGGCCGCGTCGGCAAGGTCTATCGCGCCGGTTTGCGGATCGATTTCACAGGGTACTGGAACCGCGCCAGCGGCACTGATTGCCTGAAAAGTCGCCACAAAAGTGAGCGCTTGCACCAGCACTTCGCCTCCCGTCGGAACCATCCCCTGTACTGCAAGGTGCACGGCTGCCGTGCCGCTGTTTACGGCGGCCACATTGTCGGCTGGTACGCCCAAAAAGGCGGCAATCTCAGCTTCAAAACGCTGGACTTCCGCCCCCATTCCCAGATAGCCGTCTTCGGTAATAACACGCGCGGCGGCGGCTCCCTCTTCGGGGCCGACAATTGAACGTGACAGGCGGATTTTATCTTTCATCCGCGACAGTATATACCGGCGCGGCCTAACCGGAACAACTGGACTGTAGGTTGTTGCGGTCATCCGTTCAAGAACGTTTTATGAGGCGGCTAACTTCCGGGGCCCGAAAAGAACAACGCCCAAAAAGGAGCGGCGGGATTCGGGAATGGTGGAGAGCTTCTTCATTGTGCTATATTGCTTTTTATTATTGGGCGGGAAATGACCACCTCGACTGGTGAAATGCATCTCCCGCAATGTTGGGGGATGTTAGGGGACTTATGAAAAAAGTTTTCTCCGGCGGCGGTTTTACCCTGATCGAACTGATTATGGTCATTGTGATTCTGGGCATCCTTGTTGCCGCCGCCGTGCCCCGCTTTATGGACCTTTCGGGCAGCGCCCAAACCACTGCTACGGATGCAATTGCCGCATCCCTTTCTACGGCGAGTTCGATGAACGCGGCCGCTTGCAAGGTGAAGAATGCCGGGGCGTTGCCTTCCATCACGACTTGTACCGCGGCGGCGGCTTTGCTGGACGGGGGCGTGTTGCCAAATGGGTACGCCATCGGCGGAACCGCGCCAACCTGTACGGTTATCCATACCGCCACCAACACGATTTCGAACTGGCCGCTGACTCCCACCGCAGCCGCCACCTGCCTGTAGGCCGGCAGGCTTCCGCCATTTCCCCGGCAATCCTTTAATTGGTTTCCCTTCCTGTTTTCATCCTATATAATTGCCTCATGAGAAAAAAACTGATCGCCGGTAATTGGAAGCTGTTCAACAATACCCACGAAACGGAGGCGTTGATCAACAAGCTGAAAGACCTGGGCGCTGACAGTATGGGGGCGGACGTGGTGGTGGCACCCCCTTTTACCAGTTTGCACACGGCTCACCAGGCGATCGGCCGCGCCGGCATTGAATTGGCCGGTCAGGATGTTTTCTGGGAAGAAAAGGGGGCTTTTACCGGCGAGGTTGCCCCCGGCATGTTGCTCGATGCCGGATGCAAGTGGGTCATTATCGGCCATTCCGAACGCCGTCAGTATTTTGGGGAAACCGATGGAACCGTTAATCGCAAAATCAACGCCGCGCTCAAGGCCGGCCTCAAGCCGATAGTCTGCGTGGGGGAAACCCTGAAGGAGCGGGAATCCGGGCAGACCACCGCCGTGATCGGCGGACAGCTTGAAGGAGGCTTCGCGGGTATTGCCGCCGGTATGTTCGAAAAAACAACCATTGCCTATGAACCGGTGTGGGCTATCGGTACCGGAAAGACCGCCACCGGCCAGCAAGCGCAGGAGGTACATGCTTTCATCCGGGGTTGGCTGGAAAAAAAACATGGCGGAGCCACCGCCCAGATCGTCCGCATCCTTTACGGCGGCTCGGTTAAAAGTTCAAATGCGGCCGACCTCATGGCCCTTCCCGACGTCGATGGCGCCTTGGTGGGGGGCGCCAGCTTGATTGCGGATGATTTCAGTGCTATTATCCGCCTTTCGGCCAAAACCGGAAAATAAGGCTTTTGGGCCGCATGTTGGCCGGATATGAGTACAGGGCTTGTTGCAGGGAGATACCTTTAGAATGTTGAATACGCTTCTTATTGTCGTCCACGTATTCGTGGCGTTGGTTTTAATCCTCGTAGTGTTGCTCCAGTCGGGCAAAGGGGCGGGGCTGGGCGCCGGTTTCGGCGGCAGCTCGCAAAGTGTTTTCGGCGCGCGGGGTCCCCAAAGCTTTTTGGGGAAGTTCACCACAGGCGCAGCTATCGTCTTCATGCTCACGTCGCTGACCCTATCGATGCTTTCGGCTGGCACCAGCCATCACACCGTTGTTGACAGCATTCCGGCCGCTCCCAAGACGGGCAAAGCTGATACCCCGGCTCCCGTGGTTCCCGCACCCGCCACCAGCGGTAACATCGATCCCTTTAAGGCCGTGAAGGAAATGCAGGCCAAGGAAACCACGGCCCCAGCACCGGCAAAGGATGCCGCAACTCCCCAGTCCCCCGCCGGAGAAACCAAGGGAAAATAGCCCAATACCATGTGGAGATGGCTCTGTATCGCCGTTTTGTTTTTCATTACGGCATGCGACTCTCCCAAGGATAACGTTCCCCCGGCGCACTCGGACGCCTCCAAAGCGGTAAATGAAACCCCTGTGCGGGGCGATATGCTGGTTGAGGCGTCGATCGGCGACGCCAGCAATCTTATCCCGATGCTTTCGGCGGATGCCTCGTCCATGTCCATCTCAGGGCTTATTTACAACGGATTGGTGCAATACAATCCCAAGTGGGAGATCGAGGGAGACCTCGCCGAAAGCTGGGACATAAAGGACGACGGCAGAACCATCATTTTTCACCTGCGCAAAGGGGTTAAGTGGCACGATGGCGTCCCCTTCACCAGCGCCGACGTGATGTTCGGATACAAAACAATCATTGATCCGGCTACCCGCACCGCGTATGCAGAACCCTACATGCAGGTGAAAAAGGCCGAAGCGCCGGACGATTACACCTTTATCGTCCACTACGACAAACCCTATGCGCCCGCCCTTGAATCGTGGGGCTCGCTTGTGGTTCTTCCCAAGCACCTGCTGGAAGGGAAAGATATCAACAATTCGCCGCTTTCCCGCAAGCCGGTCGGCACGGGCCCTTACAAGTTTGTGGAGTGGGCGCCCCAGGAGCGGATCGTTCTTGAGGCGAACAAAGACTACTTTAAAGGGGAGCCGTACATCACACGCTATGCCTACCGCATCATTCCCGACACGGCCAAGGAGTTTCTCGAGCTCAAAGCCGGTTCCATCGATATGATGGCCCTGAACCCCGTGCAGTACC
>JAKAGL010000261.1 GCA_021815535.1 bacterium | reverse complement strand
CACCAGCCGGTAGGCCACATTGCCATAGAGCGCGTTCAGTATGTCATTCTGGCGGTAACCGAGGCCCACGACGCTGCCATCTTTGCCGTCATTGCCGCGGGTGGAATAGTTGATGTCGGCGTACACCTTGCCGGAGCGGGTGATGCTGTAATCGCCATACAGCCCGTAGTTGCGGTTGATGTTATGGTCGATGCCGTAACTCATGGTGTCTTGCAGCCAGATGGCGCGGTACTGGCTATAGGTGGCGTTTATCCGCGCCGTCCAGCCCCACCGGTAATTCACGTTCAGGAAAAGGTTGGTGATGTCGGGACCTTCTCCCCCGCCGCTGGCGTCGCTGGTGACCTTGTTGTCCACCCGCAATGAACTGTAGACGCTCATCTCGTCATTTGGCGACCAGGCAAGCGATCCGTACAGATACATTTCGTCTTCGGTTCCCTTGTGCTGGCTGGTGGCCAAGCCCAGTGAAGTGGAGAATCCCTTTTCGCGCAGGTATGCGTAAAGGCCGTACGTGGTGTAATCGCTGGTGAAGTAATCATGCAGGGGGTCGGCCTTGGTTCCCCCGAAGATGCCGGTGCCGACGGTTTCGCCCAAGGCAAAATCCGCGTTAAGGCCGTCCACCCGCGCGCCGGGCATCGGATCGATATACTGCCGGCCGATGGCGAGCCGGGTATTCGTACCCGCCACGCGCCGCATGTCGACGTTGAACTGATCGATACGGGTGCTGTCGATGCTGTTGTTGTAATCCTTTTCGCCTTTGGAGCGGTATTGCCCGTCGAAGTGAAAATCGGTCTCTTCGCCTGTACCGTTCAAATAAAGACGGAGCCGGTTGAAATTGTAGGTTTGGTTGCTGGCATCGTCGTTTTGCATGAAAACCGATTCCGAAACGCGCCCCTTTATGTCCATCGCCCCGGAAGTGGAAGGGATGGCGGCGGCGATGAGCGCCGCTAGAAATCCGCCCGTCAAATTTTTCTTCATTTCCACCACCATTAATTGCAGGCCGGACCGCTATAGGTCGGGTTCAGGAACGTCGATGTTGTATGGCACAGGGCGCAATCCGTCGGGCAGGGAACGGCGCCGCCATGCTTATATTGATAGGTAAAGGTCGTCGCCATGCCCGCCGGATTGTTGGTATGGCAGTTGAAACATTGCGTTTCCAGCGTGGTTCCCGACCACTTGAGCGACAGGGTGCTGCCCGAGCCGCTGTGGCACTTGAGGCAGTCGTTCTTGACCGCGCCGTGCAAGCCGGTGAAGGTCATCGTCAGATGGGTGAACGTGGCCCCCAGCCAATCGAATGCGCCTCTCTTGTGGCAATCGACACAATTGGTGTTGCCGCTGGCGTGGAAGGGAACGGCGGCCGGCCTTGTGAAGTCGGCGGCGTGACAGAGATAGCAGGTCTGCGGGGTGTTGCGGTAATTGCGCGCCTGGTGGCATTGTTCACACGAGGCGGCGCGGTGCCCCCCCTCCAGCCGGAAACCGGTTTCGGAATGCCGGAATTTTTCCGGGAACCAGTTCTTAGCCGTGTGGCATTGACCGCAGGCGGCCGGGCCAAACTGGTTAAAGTGCGGATCGGTGTGGCACTTCACACAGTCGGGGCCGAGGCCGGTGAATACCCCCTTGGTTTTATGGCAATCGGAGCAGACGATCTGCGTGTGCGCCCCCTGCAGGGCAAAACCGGTCACTTCGTGGAAGAAGCTCTTGGGTTCCCAGCTCGCGGCAGTATGGCATTGTTCGCACTTCGCCCCCATCTTGCCTTTATGCGCCTTGTCATCGTCTTTCCGGTGGCAATCGAGGCATTCCGATTTGACCGGTTTCCAGATTTTTCCTTCATGGCACTTATCGCACTTGGCGTTTGCATGTTTGCCTTCCAAGGGGAAATGCGCCTGCGTGTTATGGTTGAATGTCAGCTCTTTCCAGTCTTTGGGGGTGTGGCACTGGTCGCACGCTTTATCGGCGAATTGGCCCGCATGGGCGTCTTTGTGGCACCAGGCGCTGGAGCAACTCTTTGAATCGATGCCCCGGAACGTCTGGATGCCCCCGCCGTTTATCTTGTGGCACTTGTCGCACTTTGCTTCCGCGTGCTTGCCCTCCAGCTTATAGCCTTTATATGTGGAAGCGTTGTGATCGAACAGGCTCGGTTTCCACTCTTTCGGTGTGTGGCACTGATCGCATTTCATGCCTTTGAACTGCGTGCCGTGGATGTTGCCCCTTTCTTTGATGTCGTGGCAGCCGGCGTTATCGCAGCGGTCGCTGGGGATCGGTTTGAAAAGAACCACCTGGGTGAGCGGGTCAGGGCGGTGGCACTTGTCGCACCTTTGCGCGGCGTGCTTGCCTTCCAGCCGATAGCCTTTATATGAGGCGGCCTTGTGATCGAAGAGGCTCGGCTTCCAGTTCTCTTCGTTATGGCAACCATCACACAATTGGCCCTTGAACTGCGGGCCGTGGATGTTGCCGCGGCTCTTGATGTCGTGGCAGCCGGCGTTATCGCAGCGGTCGCTGGGGATCGGCTTGAAGAGGGCCACCTTGGCGACCTGGTCGGGGCGGTGGCATTTGTCGCATTCCAGCTTGGCGTGCTTGCCCTTCAGCTTGAAGCCTTTGTACGCGGCGGCGTTGTGGTCGAACAGGCTCGGTTTCCAGTTTTCCTCGTGATGGCAGTTGGCGCACGATTGATCCTTGAATTGCGTGCCGTGGATGTTGCCTCTTTCTTTGATGTCGTGGCACCCGGCGTTGTCGCAGCGGTCGCTGGGGATCGGCTTGAAAAGAACCACTTTGGTGACCGGATCGGGGCGGTGGCATTTGTCGCATTCCAGCTTGGCGTGTTTGCCCTTGAGCTTGTAGCCGGTATACGCCGGGTCTTCATGCTTGAAGGTGGCCGGCTTGAAGTTCTGGGTGGTATGGCACGCATCGCACTTTTCACCGGCAAACTGCTTGCCGTGGACGTTGCCGAATTTTCCTTTGTCGTGGCATCCGGGTGCGTCGCAGGTATCGTATTTCTCTATTTTGAAGACACCTTTGGCGCGTTCCACATGGCATTTTTCGCACAGGGTCTGCTCATGCTTTCCGGTCAGCGGGTACTTGGTCTGCTTATGGTTGAAGCGGATTTCCTTCCAAGTGGCCGGCACATGGCAGTTTTCGCATTTCGGCCCCAAACCGCCCTTGTGCTTGTCATCTTTTTTGTGGCAGGTGATGCACTGTTCCTTGTTTTCCACCTGGAAGATGCCCTTCACGGTGTGGCACTTTTTGCATTCCACTTTGACGTGCTTGCCTTCGAGCTTGTATGCCTTGTCATGGTCGAAAGTGACGTCTTTTCCCTTCCAGCCGTTTGTGTTGTGGCAGTTCTCGCACTTCTCCTTGAGAGTGCCTTTGTGGATATCGTCTTTCTTGTGGCAGTTGAAGCAGGCGGTATCGAGTCCGGCGTAACTCAC
>JAKAGL010000033.1 GCA_021815535.1 bacterium | reverse complement strand
CATCGATGGCGGTGATGTCGCCCAGTTCGAATACGTTGAGGATCATTTCCTTTTCCAGCGCTTCGATGACCCCCTTGTCCTCGCCGTGGTCGAGCATCGTTTTGATCTCGTCTTCGGTGATGCCGGCGATCCCTTCGCCCCCCTTTTCACTGGCGCTGCCGAGGACGCGGTTGGTGATCCAGGTGATCGCCGCCTGCAACGGGAAGATGAGGCGGGCGAAAAACTGCAACGGGCCGGCGGCCATCAGCGCGTAGCGCTCGGCATACTTCAGGGCGAACGACTTGGGGGATATTTCGCCGAAGACCAGCAGCACCAATGTGGAGGCTCCCACCGCCACCGCAACGCCGCTTTGCCGGAAAAAGTGCAGGGCGACGATGGTGGAAACGGCGGCGATGGCCACGTTCACCAGTTCGTTGCCGGTGTAGATGGTCACCAACAGGCGGCGGGGCCTTTCCAGCAGGGCGGCGACGCCCCGGCCGGCCTTTCCCCCGTGTTCGCGCAGGCTTTCCACCTGCAGGCGTGAAAGCGAAAAAAAGGCCACTTCCGCCGCCGAGAAGAAGGCGGACATCAGCAGCAGGATGAAAAGCAGGAGCAGCCGGAACAGCAACCAGGGATCCATTACAGCGCGCCGCCCTCCGCGCACTGTTTCTTGAGGCGGTAGATGACGACCATCCGGCGGACCAGAAAGTAGCCGGTCACGGCGGTGGCCGTGCCAAGCATCAGGCATCCGGCCACGAAGGGGATGCCGACCAGCTTCACCAGTTCCACAAAGAGGCTCCAGTTGAGGGAACCCCAATTGATGTTGAAGTCGTGGATGTCGGTATGGGTGATCAGCATGCCGAACCAGAGGCTGCCGCCATATATGGGGGCGATGGTCCACGGATTGTTGATGAATGTGGCGGCAAGCGTGATGGCGGGGCTGACGCGGAACGCCCAAGCCATCGCCAGCGCCATGACGGTATGTACCCCGAACACCGGGAAGAACGCCACAAAAAAGCCGATGGCGCAGGCCAATGCGATCTTATGCGGGTCATCGCCGCTGGCCAAGATCTTTCGGATGGCCTGTATTATCTTTTCCTTCATTTAGACGGCTCGATGATCTTCACCGGCCCGATCTTTTCCAGTTGTTCTCCGATGACCTTCTTGTCCCCGAGGGCCACGATCACCATCCGGTCCGGCCTGAGGTATTGTTGCGCCACCCGCTTCACGTCCGCCATCGTCACCTTTTGGATGCGTTCGCGCAGGCCACGCAGATAGTCATCCGGCATATCGTAATATTCCATCCACGCGTACCGCTGTGCCACGTCGGATTTTTTATCGAATGCGAAAACGAAACTGTTGATAAGCGCGTCCTTCGCCATCGTCAATTCCTGTTCGGTGATACCGTTGGCGGCCACCCCTTCCATGATGTTGCGCGCGGTATCGATGAATTCATGCGTGCTGGCCGCTTTGGTTTCGCCCCCCACCGAGAAGGTTCCCTTGGTGCCGTCGTTCATGCCAAAGTAGGAGTAGACGCTGTAGGCCAGCCCCCGGACGGTGCGGATCTCCTTCATCAACCGGCTGGCGAATCCGCCCCCTCCCACGATGTAGTTCATCACGCGGACGGCATCGAAATCGGGGTCTTTCCGGCTGAGGCCGAAGTGGCCCATCCGGATGCCGGTCTGGGGAAGCGGTTTGTCCACCAGGTACACCCCCGGGGTGATGTCTGGGGGCAGTTGGGGCAACGGCCCCACCGGCTCGGCGGCGCGGGGGAACCCGTCAAAGAGGGCTTCGAAGCGGCGCACCATATCGTCCGAGTTGAAATCGCCGTTTATGGCGATGATGAAGCTTTCGGGGCCGACGTGCCGCCGGTAAAAGTCAACGCAGTCCTCGCGGGTGATCCCCTTTACCGAAGCGGTATCCGGCACGTTGCCGAAGGGGTGCCCCGCGAAAAGCAGGCGGCGGAACTCGCGGTCCACCAGCGTTTCCGGGTCGTCCGCTTCGCGGGCGATGTTCTCCAGCATCTGGGCTTTGAGGGTTTCAAAGCGCTGTTCGTTGAACGCGGGGGTGCGGATGATATCGGCGAACAGCCCCAACCCCTCATCCAGGTTGCGCGTCATTACGTTCAGGGTGACGGCTCCGCTTTCGGCGGTGATCATGGTCTCCAGCACCGCCCCCATATATTCCAGCTTTTCATCCAGTGCGCCGGGGGAAAGTTTCCCGGTGCCCCCCGCGCGCCAAATCATGCCGGTAAGCGAGGCTAGCCCCGCCTTGCCGGCCGGTTCCCACGCATCGCCGATGCGGACCATCGCCTGTATGTTCACCAGCGGGAGTTCGTGGTCTTCCAGCAGGTGAAGCACCATGCCGTTCTTCAGCTGTACCCGGACCGTTTTCGGCAGGTTGAAAACCAGCGGGGGATAGGTCAGCCCCTCCGGTCGTTGGGCGGCCGTTTGTCCCGCGAACGAGGGGGCGGAGAGGCAGAGGATGAGGGCGGCAACCGCCAGCGCCTTTTTCAGCATCATTGGGCCGCTTCCTTTTTGGCAGGCACCAGCGTCGCCACGGTGCGGTTCTCCGGGGTGAGATATTTTTTCGCCACCGCCATCACATCATCGGGCGTGACCTTGCGGATGTTATCGACATAGCGGATCATCTCGCGCCAGTCCCCTTCGATGATGGCATATTCGGACATGTAGTAGGCGATGCCGCTGTTGGATTGCAGGCCGCGCAGATAGCTTACTTCCACGTTGTTGATCACTTTTTCCATCTCTTCTTTGGTGAGCGGCACGGTTTTAAGGCGGTCCAGCTCGGCGTAGATCGCCGTTTCCAACTCGGCGGTGGTGTGCGGCTCTCGCGGGATGGCCTGCAACATGTACAGGTTGGGATACCGCCTGCCCGGGCCTTCCCATCCGCTTACCGATGTGGCGATCCCCTTTTCCAGCACCAGCGATTTATAGAAGCGGGAGGTGCGCCCGTGCGTGAGTATGTAGTCGATCACATCGAACACGTAATCGATGTTGCCCACGCGCACCGGCTTGTGAAAGCCGATGATGGCCTGCGGCTGGGCATTGAACCGCACGGTTACCCGGCGTTCCCCTATCTGCGGCGGCTCCACCGTGGTATTGCGCGGGGGGATGACCTGCGGCGGAATGGGGGCGAAGTAGCGGTCGATGGTTTTATACACATACTCCGGGTCGAGATCCCCCACAATACAGACCACCATGTTGTTGGGGGAGTAGTAGGTTTTGAGGAAGCGTTGCACCGTATCCAGCGGCATGTAATCGATGTCGCTGGCCCAGCCGATGATCGGCGTGTGATAGGGAGAGGCGGTGAATGCGGCCGCCAGGAAGTTTTCATAAAGCGTCCCCTCGGGGCTGTTGCTCACACTGCGGCGGCGTTCTTCCATGATCACGTCGCGTTCGGCATAGTATTCGCGCAGTACCGGTTCGTTCAGGCGGTCGGCCTCCAGCCACGCCCAAAGTTCAAAGCGGTTTGACGGAAGCTTTATGAGGTAGGTGGTGGTGTCCTGCGCGGTGAAAGCGTTGAACCCCTGTCCCCCGTTCTTTTGGTAGATCTCGCTTATCTCATCCTCGCGGATGTATTTCCGCTGGGCTTCCATCGCCTGATTCAGTTTGGCTTTCAGCTCGGCCAGTTTCTGGGGGTCGGCCTTCGCCCCTTTCAGTTTTTCGGCGTCATAGGCGGATCCCAGCGTATCCACCTCGTCCATCAGCGGCTTTTCCTTCTTCCAGTCGGAGGTGCCTATCCGCTTGCTTCCTTTGAAGAGCATGTGCTCCAGAATATGCGCCACGCCGCTATGGCCGGCCTGTTCGTCCACTCCGCCGACCAGAAAACGGACGTATGCCGCGAATGTCGGGGCGCCGTTCCGCTGGAGGACAAGCAGGTGCAGGCCGTTCTTAAGCCGGTATTCCTTTACGCGCCCTTCGAGCGAGCTTTGAGCATGCCCCGTTCCGGGCGCAAGGAGAATGACAGTCAGGATGGAGACTGCAAAAAACCGGAACCTTATCAGGAATCTACTGTTAATTTCTTTCAAAGCTGATTTCATAACTCCCGAAAAATTAAGCGTGTATGATTCTATCTATTGGGTGAGGGGATGTCAATTGCATCGCGGGCGGCCATTTGCTTCACGGGGAAGCATGTAAAGGCGGCTATTAGGTCTTCCGCAAAAGGTTCCGCCCCCGGCCGTAAGGCCGGCCGGGTCGCTTCCCAATTATCATGTACGATAAGTGGTACAATGCGGATGCGTGGTTTTTTTATTGAGGAGGAAGGCACATGACTCTTCAACCGGTCCGCCGAATAGTTGCGGTGCATCGTAATGTCCAATAACCGATCTGGGCAACCCGAAGCGGGCAGAGAGGAAGATTGGCAGGGATTGCTTTACGAGGCGCGGCTTCGCCAAGCCGAGCTGGAAAGTCAGATCGAGGAACTTCGCCAAACACAGGAGATCCTGGAAGCCGGCCGCGAGAAATTGTTCGGGTTTTACAATCTCGCCCCCGTCGGCTTTATCACCATGAACGGCGATGGCCTGGTTTTTGAAGCCAATCTCACCACCGCCACGTTATTAAGCACGGAAAGAGGCCAATTGGGCGGCCAGCCTTTTGCGCGGTTCGTCACCGGCGGGCATCAGGAAACGTTCCATCAGTTCCTGAAAGAACTTGTTAAAACGGGCCAGCCGCAGTCATGCGAGGTAATGATGGAACGCCGGGATGGCACGCAGTTCTGGGGAAAACTGGATGCGGTCGTTGCCGGAAGCGCCGAAGATGGGGCGCCCCCCTACCATGCGGTGCTGGCCGATATCACCGACCGCAAGGTCGCCGAGGAGAAGCTGAAGGCCGCCAAGGAGTTGGCGGAGAACGCCACCCAAATGAAGGATAAATTCTTGTCGCTGGTTGCGCACGACCTTCGTTCGCCGTTGGCCAACGTTATCCTGCTTCAGAAGGTCACCATGTCGGCCAATAAAAGGCCGGAATGCGATGAATGCCGCGTCATGCTTGGAAAATCGATCGGCGTTTGCGAAACGATGATCGGCATGGCGGATAATATTTTGGAATCGGCCCAGCTTCAGGGCGGGGTTATCCGGTTGAACAGGAAGATATGCGGCATAAAAAACCTTTCTGACGCCGTTATAGGCGAACTCGCCATCCTGGCCGGGGAAAAAGGGGTCGTTCTGAAGAACGAGGTGCCGCCCCACGCCAGGCTTTATGTGGACCGCATTATGTTCCAGCGGATAATCCAAAACCTTGTGTCAAACGCGATCAAGTTCTCCAAAGGGGGCGTGGTCAGCGTATTCATGCCCGCCGGGCAAAATGTTGTCGCCGTCAGGGATAACGGGGTGGGTATCGATGAGCATATCTTGCATGACCTTTTCAGGTATGAGGTGAAGACCAGCACCGTCGGCACATCCGGGGAAAGGGGTACCGGTTTTGGGCTTCCCTTGAGCATGGAGATCGCGAAAGCCCATGGCGGCACGATACGGGTGGTATCGAAAAAAGGGGAAGGATCAGTGTTTTACGTCGATATGCCGGATCTGAAACCGCTGGTGGTGGTGGCGGAAGATGACGAAGTGTCGGCATTCCCCCTGCGCCGGTTCTTGGAGGATATGGGGGCCGCGGTGGTGGTGGCAAAAAACGGAGCCGAGGCGATGGAAATCGTTCAAGCCAAAAATCCGGCCTTGGTGATCACCGACCTCATGATGCCGGTGATGGACGGTCTTACCCTGCTTCAAAATTTGAAGGCCGACGCCCAGTACGCCGCCATACCTGTGATCGTCATTACCGGAACCTATGCAAACGATATCGAGATGCGCAAAAAAGCGTTTGAATACCGGGCGAACGATTTCATAACCAAGCCGCTTTCCGAGGCGGACTGCATCCCGCGCATCGGGCGGTTCATTACGGGTTAAAGGTCGGCGAATTTTCCAGGGTATTTTTCAAAGAGTTTGGACATTTCCTGATCAGCCTCCAACGCGTTCTTCAGGCCGGGATCGAGCTTGATTGCGGATAAAATCATTTCCAGCGCCTTCTCCTCGTCGCCTTTCATGTAAAGAGCCTTGGCCATGTTGTACCGCAGGTTTGCATCGGTGCCATTGATTTTGATCCCCTTGGCGTAATTGGCGATGGCCTGGTCGTACTTTCCCTGTTTTCGCAACGCCAGGCCCAGCCGGTTGTAAAGGTGCAGATGCTCTTCGTTAAGGCCGATGGCTTTGCCGAATATTTCTTCGGCTTGAACGTTCATCTCGTGTTTGAGGCAAAATTCTCCTGCGTTGATATGCAGGATGGAAAGGGTTGGGTTTTGGGCTATGGCATTCTGGTAAACCTTCAGCGCCTCGTTGGGCTTGCCTTCCAGTTCGTAGTTCTTCGCCAAAGCCAGGTGATTCTTGGCAAATTTTGGGTTCAGCTCAATTCCCTTCAAAAAAAAGGACCTGGCCGCCGCGAAATCCTCTTCCTCTTGGCATAGGCTTCCGGCGCTGTGGTAAACCAGCACGTTTTGAGGCTCGAATTCGATGACCTTCAGGTAATTCTTTTTTGCTTCCTGAAAGTTTCCCAATTGGCCGTATGCGTCGCCCAAGCCCTGATAGGCGCGCGGGAAGTTCGCCTCGATTTCCGTCACGCGCTTAAAAGCGGTGATCGCGCTTTCCAGATCGCCCATCATCAAATAGGCGTTGGCCTTTTCATTCAGGATGTCGACTTTTTCCCCTCCCATCGCAAGCGCCTTGTTGTAGGCGCCGATGGCCTGGTCGAAAAGTCCCTGCCCGCGCAATTTGTTGCCCAACAGAAGCAATGCGTACACTTCATCGGCGTTGGTGGAGGAAGAGGGCGGTTTTCCGAGGCTGTTAACGATCTTGTTCCCCAGCATCAAGGGGCTGGCGGGCAGCAGCAGGACCGAAGACGCGCCAGCCTTAATGGCCGATACGATATCCTTCTTGTCAAACTCCTTCTCCATGATGAGGACCGGTATGTTTTTTTGCGAGCCGCTGTTCAAAAGGATGTCCTTGGTCATCTGCATCAGTTGCAGGCCGGTCGGGCTGGAAATGGAGCTGTCGGCGGTTCGCAGGTGGCATATCAACAGATCAACCGCGTCGGGGTTCTGTTTCAGGCTTGAAAGAAAAATGGTGGAAGAACCGCTTATTCTGTAATGATCCGCGGGGATTTCCAGCGTGGCAAAATAGCCTTTGATAAGCTCCCGCACATACTGGTCGGCGCTGACGACAAAAATGCTCCGTTTCCCCAGCCGGGAAATATTTTCCCTGACTTCCCTCAACGATTGCTGATAGTCAAGGATGTCCAGAACTTCCTTTTTAGCTTTTGGCTGGGTCTTCTCCTGATTATCCATCCGCCATCCTAAATCATTATCCAATACGGCGTTTTCCGGCACCCATATTTCCGTTAAGTTGTTGATGCAAATACCCAATGGGATTATAACATATCCATAAAGTTGTTACGCGTCTGCAGGAAAATACCGCAAAGTTCCGGGCAATGTTCTTCTTTGTTCCGCGCGGAAGAGAGAAAATTCCATGAATGGCTGCAACGCATTGGCAATGCCCCCTGGCATGATGCCGCGCAGCGGATATGAAAGCCGCCGTTAAATGGACGAGTGCATCACCAGCCGCGCGATGATCTCGTCGGCCATCTTTTCTATCTGCTGGTAGTCCAAATCATTTCCCGGAACGGGAATGCCGTTCACCAAGGCCAGTTTATCCCCCTCGACGATCATCGCCATCAGGTATCCGTTGCGTCTTTTCGGCCTGTGAGCCGCCGCTGAGTAGACGGTGTCGCCGACGATGATCACCTCGTATCCGTGCACGGCCTGCCGCAAGTCATCGTTCTTGTTCAGTAGCTCGAATCCCCGTTCGGTCAGTTTCCTTTTCAGGGATTCCAGAAGGGTGATGGCCGATTTCGCGCTGGTGTCATGTTCGTCCAACTGGTAATTGAGGGTAACCGCCGACAGGCGGTCACCGATGAAATTGACCGTGATGATCCACCCATCGTTCCCGGCTTCAGCCGCCTCTCCCGCATAAGCAATCGAGGCGCTGCCGACCAGCGCCGCCCATCCCAGTATCGCTATCGATTTCATGATTCTGTTCATAACCACAATTCCTCTGCCGTTTTTTCTCCCTATCTCCCTCCTTTTTAATGTCGCCTTTGGTACCATTTACTTTTCGGATTTTCCACTGCCGCCGAAAAGCCATTTTTAATGCACTTCAGTACAGCTTCAAGTACCGCAGTACTGAAATTTATAATCTTTTATCGTAGTATCATCTTATCATGTTCTGATTCAAAGAATGATGAAAAGATTCATTTGCAGCCTTTTTCGTCCTGCCTGATCCCCAGTAAAAACTCTGTTTGCGGAAAATCAAGCTGAGTTGGGAAATTTGAAAATCATGGAGCCGCTGAAGTTATTGCCGCGGTTGCCGTATCTGGCGTGCCTGATGCTGATGCAAAAAAGGAAAGAAGCAAAATGGCGAAAAATCATGGAATCCTATGTTTTGTAACGATATGTGCCTGAAATCCGTTGCAGGTTGCAGGATTTTTGGCAACCAATAACCCGGTCGGCTCCCCAATACGGCCGATTTATCTGCTTCCCGCCGATGTAATTGCCGTATACTGTACTGCTATGTTTATCGATGAGGTAAAGCTAAAAATAAAGGCGGGCCACGGCGGTGCGGGGAGCGTCAGCTTCCGCCGCGAAATTTACGTCCCGCGCGGCGGGCCGGATGGCGGCGACGGCGGCAAGGGGGGCGATGTCATTTTTGTCGCCGATCAGGGGGAGAGCACCCTTCTGAAATTCCGCTATAAAAAGGAGTTCGACGCCGAGAACGGCGGCTATGGTATGGGGCAAGACCGGCACGGCACGGATGGCGATTCGCTCGTCCTTCCGGTGCCGCCCGGCACGGTGTTCAAGGATGCCGAGACCGGCGCGGTATTGGCCGATCTCACCGATCACGGCCAGCGGTGGGTTGCCGCCAAAGGGGGGATCGGTGGCAAGGGAAACGCCTTCTTCAGATCGTCCACTTTCCAGGCCCCCCGGTTCTCCCAACCGGGCATGCCGGGAGAGGAGAAATCGCTTCACATCGAGCTGAAGCTGTTGGCGGATGTGGGGATCATCGGCCTGCCGAATGCCGGCAAGAGCACACTCATTTCGCGTCTCACCGCGGCGAAGCCGAAAATCGCCGATTACCCGTTCACCACGCTTTCCCCCAAGATCGGCGTGGTGAAAAGCGACGATTACAGCTTTGTGATGGCTGACATGCCGGGGCTGATCGAAGGGGCGCATTTGGGAAAGGGGCTCGGCATCCAGTTCCTCAAACATATCGAGCGCACTTCCGTGCTGTGCCACCTCGTTGAAGTGGGCAACCCCGACGCTGAGCGCATCAGCCATGATTTCACCGTGGTAGAGCATGAGATGGAAGCGTTCGATCCCGCGCTGTTAGCCAAGCGGCAAGTGGTGGTACTGACAAAGATCGATGCACTGTACGAGCGCGAGCCGTTGGATGCGTTGCGCGTGATGTTTGAAAAACGCGGCTTCACGGTCTTCGCCATTTCCGCCGTCACTGGCGAGAATCTGCCGCCGCTGGTGCGGCATCTGGCGGCGGTGGTCAAGCAGGCGCGTGCCGCCCGCATTGACGCCGCAGCGGTGCAATCCGGCCTATAACGCCATCCAACTAACCCGGTTACGGACCACTTTCTGCTATAATCCTGGGAACAAAACGTTGCGCTGTGGCGATGGGGTTTTGCGAAGGGAATGGTGCGGTATGGCCGAAACGGATTCTAAAAAGCCGGACGTCAATGCGGATGAAGCCCGCCAGAAAACAATCGCTTTTTCCACAAGCATCATCAATAACGCCAAAGAACTGTATTTCGAGTTCGGCGAACACAAGTATCGCGGCGACCTTCTCGATTCGCGTTTGGGGGAATATATCCTTTTCCGCGTCCGCCAGGCCGATGACGGCCTCGTGCGGATCCCGGTCAATTACGATCTAAGTTATCTGCGGGCGATACCCCAAAAAGGCAAACCCGTGACAGTCAACGTCAAGCTGCTGCAAAAAAAAATACCGCATCTGCTTTTATCCTTTCCGATGGAGCCGGAACCCGAGGTCGTCAGAAAACAGAAGCGCCGTTTCATGCGGGCCACCACGCCGCTGGTGCTCAAGCGCCGGGATAACAACCTGCTGACCGCCGACCGCAGCGGTATCGGCACCATTCTGGATATCAGCGAAAAAGGGGTGATGATCGAGACCTCTCTGGAACTTGAAAAGGAGGACCGCGTGAATATTTTCCTCAACGTTTCAGCCGTCGGTGAGAAGAAAAATCTGGAAATGCTCTGCATTGTCCGCCGGGTGGACCAGAAGGGGAAACTGTTCACTTGCGGTCTGGAATTCTTCAACCCCTCGGAGGAGTCGTTGCACGCCGTGGCGGATTTTCTTGCGGCTCATTGATCTTGCCGCCGCCGCGCGGAGGATGGCCGCGGTGGCTGTTGGCCACGCGGTGAATGTGGCGTTTCCACCTGTCTGTTCCGTTTGCGGCGGAGGGGGAACCGGTGAAGAAATATTCTGTATCTGCGCCTCCTGCATGGCGGAACTTGCCCCCATTGGCACACATGCCTGCCGCCGATGCGCCATTCCCATCGATGGGGAGTTGGCCGGAGCGGGCGTAATGATGTGCGGTGATTGCCGTATCGCCCCGCCGGCGTTTGATGGCGCGGTCGCCGCATTGCGCTATGAGGGGAAAACACGCACGCTCATCCACCGGTATAAATTCAGCGGAAAAACAAGGCTGGCCGGGGTGCTCGGCCCGTTGCTCTGCTCCGCACTGCACCGCGCGGGGGGGATGGAGGGAATCGATCTGGTGATCCCGGTGCCGTTGCACCGCCGCCGTCTTTTTCAGCGGGGGTATAACCAGTCGTGGCTGTTGGCGGCGGAAGTGGGAAAGTCGTTTGGCGTACCGGTGGCGGCAGACCTGCTGGCGCGCGCACGTTTCACCGAGCCGCAATTCTCGCTCAGCCGGGCCGAACGGCGCAAAAACATAACCAAGGCGTTTAGTGCCCCCTCGCCCGAAAGGCTGGCGGGCAAGGCGGTGTTGCTGGTGGACGACATTATGACCACCGGCGTTACGCTGGGAGAGGCCGCCCGCACACTGAAGAATCAGGGGGCCGCCCGCGTGGTCTGCGCGGTGGCCGCCCGCGCTGAATAGTGGAGAACCCGGTGTCACAAGACGGCGCCGCAAAACGCGGGGAGGGCGGGGAAATCATAATCCGTCCCGCCGCATCCGGCGACGCCCAACGGATGTGGGAGATCGACCAAATCTGTTTTGACCCCGGCATCGCCTATCCGATAGATTTTATTTATTACCACCTGCTGGTTTTACGCGATCCCGCTTTTTGCGTGTGGGACGGCGAAACGATAGTCGGCTTTGTGTTGACTTCGCTGGAGAAACCGGCCGAGGGGTGCATCGTCACCCTTGATATTCTCGATCCATACCGCCGCAGGGGGTTGGGCGGCCGCCTTATCGGTATGGCGGAACGGGCGCTTGCAGACCGGGGAGCGCGTAAAATCGTGTTGCAAGCGGCGGTGGAAAACGAAAGGGCCATGGCTTTTTACGGAAAGCATGGTTATGTCCGGGGACGTCTTTTGAAGAACTATTACGGCAAGAAAAAGGACGCTTGGCAATATCATAAATTGCCCAATAAATAGGCGACAGGTGGAATATCCTTCCGCCGAACCGCGGTGCAAATCCCCGTTTCGGAACGGTTCCCGTTATTTGTTTATTTTCAAAACCTCTTTTGGTAGAGTGTGCAGGTTCGATGCCGCTGTGTGGAGTGGCGGCTGGGTTCAACTTAAAGTAAAATAGCAATTCGTTTTTTTTATGAAGAGGGGGACGTATATGGGGCTCAATCTGACCCAAAAAATCCTGAAGGCACACTTAGTCGAAGGGGAGTTGGTACCGGGCAAACCGATCGCAATCCGCATTGACCAAACTCTCACGCAAGACGCCACCGGCACGATGGCCTATTTGCAGTTCGAGGCTATGGGCGTGCCGAAAGTAAAAACAAAGCTTTCCGTTTCGTACGTTGATCACAACATGTTGCAGGACGACTTCAAAAACGCCGACGACCACCTCTATCTCCAGTCGGTGGCAGCCAAGCATGGCATCTGGTTTTCCCGCCCCGGCAACGGTATTTGCCACCAAGTGCATCTTGAGCGCTTTGGTGTTCCGGGGCAGACTTTGCTCGGTTCCGACAGCCACACTCCAACCCAGGGAGGCATTGGCATGATCTCGATCGGCGCAGGGGGCTTGGACGTTGCGCTGGCAATGGCCGGCCAGCCATTCTTCCTAACCTCGCCCGCCGTGGTGAACGTGAAATTGACCGGTAAACTCAAGCCGTGGGTTTCCGCCAAGGACGTGATTCTTGAAGTTCTCCGCCGCCTCACGGTTAAGGGGGGAACCAACAAGGTTATCGAATATTCCGGGCCGGGCGTAAAAACCCTCTCTGTGCCGGAGCGGGCCACCATCACCAACATGGGGGCCGAGCTTGGTGCAACCACTTCCGTTTTCCCGTCCGACGATACGACCAAGAAGTTCCTCACCGCCCAAAAGCGCGGCAAGGATTTCAAGGCGCTTGCCGCCGACCCCGACGCCAAATACGAAGAAACGCTGGAAATCGACCTCGGCACTTTGGAACCGATGGTTGCCCAGCCGCACCTGCCCGATAACGTTGCGAAGGTGAAGGACCTCAAGGGGATCAAGGTTTCGCAGGTCGCTGTCGGCTCCTGCACCAACTCCTCATTCCGCGACCTGATGACGGTGGCGGCGATGCTGAAAGGGAAGACCATCAATCCGGGGCTTTCCATGGCCATCTCCCCCGGCAGCAAACAGGTGTATAACATGATCTCGAAGAACGGCGCACTGGCCGATATCATCGCCTCCGGCGCGCGCGTTTTGGAATCGGGTTGCGGCCCCTGCATCGGCATGGGTTTCGCGCCGAACTCGGCCGGCGTCTCGGTCCGCTCGTTCAACCGGAACTTTGTGGGGCGCTCCGGCACCAAAGATGCGCAGGTTTATCTTGCCTCGCCCGAAGTCTGCGTGGCGGCCGCCCTCACGGGTGAGTTGACCGACCCGCGCAAGTTAGGGAAGAAATCGCCGAAGATCAACTGGCCCAAGACGTTCATCGTGGACGACAACATGATCATCAAACCGCCCAAAAAGGCGGGCGAAGTGGTGCGCGGCCCGAACATCAAGCCGTTGCCCGAAACGCACCCGATGGAACCGGTCCTTTCGGGCCAGGTGCTGCTGAAAGTGCCGGACAATATCACTACCGACCACATCATGCCGGCCGGGGCGAAGATACTGCCGTTGCGGTCCAACATCCCGGAAATATCCAAGCACGTCTTCGCGTCGGTGGACGCCACGTTCCATGACCGCGCCAAGGCGGCCGGGGGCGGTTTCATTGTGGGTGGCCAGAACTATGGCCAGGGCTCCTCGCGCGAACATGCGGCCCTTGCCCCGATGGCGCTGGGCGTGAAGGCGGTCATCGTGAAGAGCTTTGCCCGCATTCACCGTTCCAACCTGATCAACTTCGGCATCCTGCCGCTCGTGTTTGTGAACGAAGCGGATTATGACAAGATTGCCCAAGGGGATAAACTGACCATCAAGGCCGGTACGCTTGATAACGACAACATCATTGTCCGCAATGAAAGCAAGGGGATCGAAATTCCTGTTAAGCACGGGCTTGCCCCGCGCGAGAAAGACCAGGTACGGGCTGGCGGCGCATTGGGTCTTGCGCGCCAGACGATGTAGGAACTTTTATTTATTGAATACTGGAAGGGGCTTCAAGTCAAGCGGGCGGCGCTGAACCGAATAGCGCCGCCCGCACCCTTCCTGATAAAAGGCAACTTCTTCGGTTAACATCCGGGCTGTTGGCCACTTTATACGGTTCCGGCCGCAATGCGGCGCGAACGGGTTTGGCGGGAGGAAATATTTGGACATTGCCACCAATAACCGGGAACACGAAAACGGCGTGATCAAGAAAAGGAAAAACAATGACCATCAAGCGGTATAAAATCACTATTGTCGGCGCCGGCCATGTGGGCGCCACCACGGCCCAGCTTTGCATCTACAAGCGGTTGGGCAACGTGGTGCTTATTGACGTTGTGGACGGAATTCCGCAGGGAAAAGCGCTGGACATGATGGAATCGGCACCGTTGGAAGCCTTTGACATGAGCGTGAAGGGGACCACCGACTACGCCGACACCAAGGATTCCGACATTGTGGTTATTACCGCCGGTCTTCCCCGCAAGCCGGGAATGACGCGCGAGGATCTGCGCGATGTTAACGCGGAGATCGTAAAGAGCGTCAGCGAGCAGATCGCCAAGCATTCGCCTAACTGTTTCCTCATTGTTGTTTCGAACCCGGTGGATACCATGACCGAGGTGGCGCGGCGGTATACCAAGCTCCCGCGCGAACGGATCGTCGGTATGGCCGGTGTGCTGGACAGCACCCGTTTCCGCCATTTCATTTCTCTTGAGCTGGGTGTGAGCAATCTGGATATTACCGCCACCGTACTCGGCCTTCACGGCGAGGATATGGTGCCGCTGCCCCGGTATTCATCGGTTGCCGGCATACCGATCACGGAACTTATCTCGAAGGAAAAGATTGACGACATGGTGAA
>JAKAGL010000032.1 GCA_021815535.1 bacterium | reverse complement strand
GCGGCGATGAAGTGCATGAGAGGTCCCCCCTGGATGCCGGGGAACACGGCGGTATCAAGATCTTTGGCATATTGCGCGCGGCACATGCTCATCCCCCCGCGCGGGCCGCGCAGCGTTTTGTGCGTAGTGGTGGTGACGAAATCGGAATACGGCACCGGACTGGGATGCAGACCCGCCGCAACAAGGCCGGCGAAATGAGCCATATCGGTCATCAGCATCGCCCCCACCTCGTCCGCCACGCGGCGGAAGGCGGCGAAATCGAGCATGCGCGGATAGGCGCTCCATCCCGCAATAATAAGTTTGGGGCGGTGCTCTTTTGCCAGTTTCAACAGCTCGTCGTAATCTACCTGCTCGGTGTCGCGGTTCACCCCATAGGCGGCGATTTTATACAGACGGCCCGACAGGTTGAGCGGATGACCGTGCGTGAGATGTCCGCCGTGGGAAAGGTTCATCCCCAATATCGTATCGCCCGGCTTGAGGGCGGCGATGAAGATGGCGGTATTTGCCTGCGATCCGGAGTGCGGCTGCACGTTTGCGTGATCGACGCCGAAAAGCTGCTTGGCTCGGTCGATGGCAAGCTGCTCCGCCACATCGACGAACTCGCATCCACCGTAGTACCGCTTGCCAGGATATCCTTCTGCGTATTTGTTGGTAAGCACCGAACCTTGCGCTTCAAGCACTGCATCGGAGACGAAATTCTCGCTGGCGATCATCTCCAACGTGTGTGCCTGGCGGCCGGTTTCGTCTTTGACGACCTTAAATATTTCCGGATCGGTTTTGGCGAGTTCGGACATGGTGCCCCTTCCTTTATTTACTATTGTCTTCCTTTTTTCCGTTCAGTATCTGATTTACTGAATCGTGGATCATCTTTTCAATGGCCTTGCTATCAACCTCATGATGCTTATCGAGATAGTGCGTCACCACCTTTTTCACCACGCTTTCCACATGGGCAGTATCTATTTTCTCAAGACGGCGGATGTGGCGCCCGCCCTCAAAATCGGTGGTAAGCCAAGTCATCACGATCTCTTCGGCGACCGCCGGGCCGATGACGCGCCCGCCGATAACCAGTACGTTGGCGTCATTGTGCAACCGGCTCATCCGGGCCGAATACAGGTCGTTGCACAACGCGGCGCGAACCCCCTGATGGCGGTTGGCGGTGATGCTCATACCGATGCCGGTGCCGCAAATAAGGATCGCACGGGTGTTTTGCCCGGAAGCGATCCGTTCGGCCACCACATGGCCATAGTCGGGGTAATCCACCGAATCGGTGGAATTGGTGCCGAGGTCATCGACTTCAAACCCCCGTTTTTCAAGGAGTTCTACCACAAATTTCTTCATTCCGACGCCGCCATGGTCGCAGGCGACGGCGATTTTTCCGTTACTAATAATCCACCCCCGAGTTCCATTAAAGGTTTCAAATAAAACAGTAAAAGAAGATGCTATTTTATCCCCGCCCCAAAATCAACCGCTAAGCATACAGTTTACACCGGCGGCATTGCCGTTGGCGGATACAAGAAATAGGGAAACTCACGGTCGGTTAACGCTTCATGGCGGCCGAGAGCCTTCTCCGCCAATGCTATACGCCGCTCCAGATCGTGCCTGGCCGGCCCTATCAGATGGTTAAGCTCAACATTGATCTGGCTGATCCTCTTGCCAATCCCTTTTTTATCGGCCCCCGGCGCGGCAATTGCCGCCCGCAGATTCTCCTTTTCCGCCAGCAGTTCGGGCGGGGCATTTTTCAAGAAACTTTCGGGATGGAAAGCCGCCTCCCGCAGCCGTTGCCGCAAAGCCGTCAATTCAGGAATGGGGTCGTCCAAGCCGGGCAGCTTGAGCGTGGCGCTGGCCACCGCGAAGGGGGGCGCGGCGACGCCGTGGAAACGGGATATAAACGTATCGGTTATGCGGTCGTACTTCGCGCCGCCGATTCCATGGACAAAAAGATCGGCCACAAAAAGCCGGTTCAAAACCGAAAGCGCCAATGCGCGGGGCCATAATTGCAGTTTCCGCCCGTGGCAAAACTCCTGCAACATCGCCGCATCCCGAATTTCATGGACACCATCCACTAGCAATGCGGGAAACTTGCCGCGTATTATGACCGATAGCGGCAAACGGACCCCGCTTTTGCTTATCCAAAAAAGGGTTTCCACTGCTTGGCCATCGGCGGCAAGATCGGGAAAGGGATTTGCCTTCGAGCGTATTCCATGGTCGGCCCGGTAGGTTGCCAACGTTTCATTAAAAATTGCAGCCACCTCAGGAGCCCGCGCCAAAAGCCCGAACGCAAAGGTAAAGAACGGCGCCGTTCGGCAAAGTTCCGACAACGGCAATTCAAGCACATTTCCCGGCCAATGGGATGTGTACGTCCGGCGTATCCGCACAGCGGCATCGACCATTAGCGGCGGAAGCTCATGCCGCAACTCTGTCTCTACAAATACCTCGCCAAAACTGAAGATCCGTTCCGGTATTGAACGGAGATCGCCTAATACGTTCTCGGTGAAAACGGAAATTTCCCCCTCCTGCGCGGGAGCGTCTACATAAAGCATGTTCGCCGCGCCGGGGGCGGCATAATGAACAGTCCGCCGGTATTCACCCACGGCATAGGAGGGAACTTTGACTAAAAACCCCTCCGAAGGATCGGTATCCACGTTGAGATTAACGGCTGTCATGCCACGCGCGGCAGCTTCCGCGAGAAGGCGGTATTTGTACAATACGCCGGGATGGTAGAAAGAGGGCTGATGCCCCGCCATGACCAAAGGCGCATCAGAAGCAACATTGGATGCTGGGAGGCCGAGCCGCCCGGCGTAACGATCGGACAATTCAAGAACGGCCCGGCGCATGGCTTGGCGCAACGGAATCAGCCGTTCCAGCACCGCGCTATTTGCGCGCGCCACAGCTTCCCAGCTTTCAAACGGCGGCAACGTCAGCCGTTCCCCCGGTGCGGGTGTGGCCAGAGTCATAATAAAAACGGATCAAAGGAACGGACGCCCAGTTCCTCCCTGGCAAAAAACGGTTCGCCATAGCGCACGCGGATGAGGCCTCCGAAGTATCCGGCCTGCGAACGAAGCCGGGCAATCAGCTCATCGCCCCTCTCCTTTCCCCCAGCGTAAAACTGGGAATGGTATGCCGTTACCGCCTGAATCTTGGTCTCCAAGGTTTCGGAAACATCGAAAATGAACGAGGGCGTTATCAGCTTCTTGAGATGGATGCAGAAATAGAAGAATACCTGCGGCACATAGTACGGTTCTCCCTTCATTTCCGTTTTGGTGTATTTGGCGATGAAGCGGGCCGCCTGCGCCATCTCCGAAGCCGCCACATGATCCGGGTGGGCGTCTTCCCAATACGGCAACAACAACACTTTTGGCCGCATCTGCCGGTAGACCTCGGCAATGGCTATACGCCCTGCCTCGGTATCGCGCAACCAGCGGTTGGGCAATCCCAGATTTTGCCGTTGAGTGATGCCAAGTATTTCGTCGGCCCGTACGGTCTCCATACGGCGCAGTTCCGGCGTTCCGTGCGGGGTAGGCTCGCCGTTGGTCAAGTCAAGAACCGCCACGTTCTTTCCTTGGCGGATCAGCGCCGTCAGGGTGGCGCCGGCCCCCAGTTCTATATCGTCGGGATGAATTCCGACGGCAAGGATATCGACCATTGGGCAAGCTCCTTCCGCAAAATTTCAAGATAGTGGTTAAAACGCCGTTGGGGATCGTCCAACTCGCCGCCAAATTTCCGGTTAAGGTTTTTGTAAATCCGCGCTATGGGGAATTCCTTCACCGTGAGCCCAAAATGAAATGCCTGCACCCAAAACTGCAACGGGAATGCATAACCGGTTTCGGTCAACCGGAACGGTTTCAACGCCGGCACACGGTACGCCTTCATGCCGCAAAAGCTGTCGGTAAGGTTATACCCGGTGACGCCATTGATGATCACCGTCATCTTTTGATTGATGGCGAAGCGGTCCTTCGGCGGGGGGTCATCAGCAGGGCTTGATCGCAGATAGCGCGAACAGGAAACAATGTCCACGCCGCCGCGGTCGAGAAGGTGGAACAGCTCGGGAATATACCGTGGCTCATGCTGTTCATCGCAATCGATGGTTATGAGCTGATCGTACCCGTTAACGATGGCGTAATTGAATGCGTCGATCAGCGAGGCTCCATACCCGCGGTTGACCGGGTGGCTGATGATTTTGATGCCGGGGATCGATTGGAGGATTTCGCCGGAGCGGTCGGGAGAGCCGTCGTCAATGGCGACCACATCCCCCCCATAAAATGAGCGTATGCGGTGCAAGACCCGTTCGATATACTGCTCTTCGTTGTACACGGGAATGGCTACCAGCCTTTTGAGCATGTCAGCCTTCTCCTGGCACCTGCCGCGCCCCGCCCTTCCTCCGTTTGATCAGGGTCACTTCGTTTCCCTGATCGTTATAAGAGACCTCGTCCATGAAATGTTTCATGAGGTAAATGCCCCGGCCGCTGTTTTTGTAGAGGTTCTTGGAATCAGTCGGATTGGCAATGCCGTCCAAAGAGAACCCCTCCCCCTCATCGGTGATAATGAAGCGCGCTTCGTTATAGTTTATTTCCGCCCTGACACGTACTTTTTTCCCAGGGTCATTGCCGTTGCCGTGCCGCATGCCGTTCACGATCGCCTCGTACAGGGCGATGACCAGATTGGACAGCTCCGATGATTCGCACAACTCAATATCCTTCAGATGTTTCGTAAGGTAGTGTATGGCGCCGTTGATGTTTTCAGTCCGCGAGGGGATTTCCCCTTCTGACTGGAATTTGAAGTAAGGGAGTATTTTACGGTTTTCCTGGCGCACTTTGCGGGTTTCAAGCAAACGTGAAACGGAATGAAATACCTCCTGAGCGCCAAACGGCTTCGCAAGAAAATCGGAAGCCCCGGCCTTAAGCGCCTTAGAGGTAATCTCAACGTCGGCAAAACCGGTCATGACAACAACCGGAAACTCGCTTGAATGCTCTTTAATGCGGGCCAGCAGTTCCATACCATCCATTCCCGGCATCTTAATATCAATGACCGCCAAATCGACCGCTTCATTTGCGACAACCTTAATAGCCTCGAAGCCGCTAGCTGCCTTGATGACGCCGTATCCCTTGCTGATAAAAACGGTTTCCAGCACGTTGCGGATATTTTCCTCGTCATCGACAACCAGAATGGTCAGCTTGGGGTTTTGCCCTTGCATGGTTGTATTCATGGGTATTTGACTACAAGTTCCCTGGATGATAAAAGACCGGGCCTGTTCCATTGCGCCAGTGCGTCACCGTTAATATACGCGTCGTATCCATTTTGTCCGGCACACTCCTATTGTTACATGCTGCCCCCAGCAGCCCGCCGCGGAACAATCAAACTAAAAGGTATATATTACCCTTCAAAGCTGGTTTCCACAACAAACGCGGCGCCATCGATGTCGAATGGAATGGCGATGGTAGGTCCTTTGGTCATGCTTTCAACGATGTGCCCTTTGCCCTTGATGATGCTCGGCAGGCCGGCCTCGAATTTGAACCCTTTGGTGGCCAATTCGCGCCGGGCATCGCCGGAGATCATGTTGGTAAGTTCGCCAACGGCGTCGCTCACCTCGGCATTAAGCTCGACAAAGCTTTCCGACAGCATTGAAGATACAATTTTCAACGCCGCGCCTTCAGAGAGACTGAACACCACAACTCCCCTAGCGTGCCCGGTCATCCCGATCACGCCAGAGATATCCCCCTGAGCCTTGTTGTCATGCTTTAAAAACGGTTTTCCCGGCACTGGTTTTACAAACGCCATCATGGATAAAACGTTCACGGTTGCTTTCAGGAATGGATTGATCAGTTCGGCGTTCATTGCTCCTCCGTCAGTTGATATCGAAAAGCGCCCCGGGGGGCGCGGCCTTCCTCCTCCTAACCGCGCTAATTGTACGTCAATGTACGTCGGCAAGGCAACATGCCCTTTTTTACAATAATGACATAATTCAATACGGTTACCTGTCTCCCGCAACATTTAAATTTTGATGCCCCAAATCAGTAAAATAGCAATAGGATAAGGAGCGAATCAGGGGATAAAGGAAATTATGGATAGTTGTATTTTTTGCAAAGTCATAGCGGGAGCCCTTCCGGCCGACAAGATCTTTGAAACCGATACCATACTTGTCATAGAAGATAAATTCCCCCAAGCGCCAAAACACTATCTTATACTTCCCAAAAAACATGTGGATGGCGTTACCAGCCTCAGCCTGGATGACAAGGATCTGATAAATGACATGTATCACGTTACGCGTGAAGTGGTCAAAAAAAAGGGCCTTGAGAATAACGGTTTCCGGCTGGTTGTTAACCAAGGAATTCACGGCGGCCAAACAATATTCCACCTCCATATGCACCTCTTGGGGGGAAGGGCAATGCACTGGCCCCCCGGCTGAGACTCTCTCCCCTTCAATAGCCCCAGTCATCCACTCGGTTTTTTTACCCGGCCCTCTTTGTCGCCGCGGCCAATTATATTAAAAATATCACCCAGAATGCGCAACAATTCTGACATTCAAGTATTCGATTAACTACTAGAATAACAGTGAGTTATCGCATTTATTTTTCTTGACCGACAACGCGTTCAGTTATACTTCTATCGTAGCGGAGGGGCAAAAAAAATAACGCGAACGCGCGGCCGATTATTGCATGCCGGGTTACGCCTAATCCGGGATCAAAACCGCCCGCATTAAGAAATATCTTTTGAGGAGGGATCTTTATGTCAAGTCAGATAACTATTATGCCAGATGTAACGCTTGATCTGGGGAGAAAGGGATGCGGCGAATTGGCGATCAGCCTCATGCAAAAAATGAAGACCATTGAGGGGGGCCAGGTTTTGGAGGTACGCGCGCTGGATCCCGGTGCGCCCAACGACATACCGGCGTGGTGCCGCATGACAAAGAACGAGCTCTTGGCCGGCCCATGCGGGGAAGAAAACGCGCTTTACTATATTAAGAAGAAGATCAAATAACGGGCTGTCCCGGCAATAACGGCAATAGCCGCCGAAAACCATAATACTTTTTTCAGGAGAACAAAAAGATGTCGAAACTGATGATAAGCATTCCCCACGCCAAAGACAACACCGACAAAGTAACCGTCGGTTTCGTGGTGGCCAACGCCTCGGTGGCATCAGGCGTTGAAACCGCCGTGTGGCTCAGCGTAGAAGGCGTACGGTTGGCCGTCCCCGGGTATGCCGACACCATACATGAGGAAGGATTTTCCCCGCTGAAAAAGCTGATGGACGATTTCATTGCCGCCGGCGGCATCATATGGCTCTGCTCCCCCTGCGTGAAAAAACGCAAAATTGATGAGGCAAATCTGATCAAAGGCGCAACCATCGTCGGTGGGGCCAAGGCGGTTGAATTCCTGACAACCGGCGGCTCCTGCATGACTTATTAAGCGGGATAACACCGGCAACGATGTCCGAACAGTATTTTAGCGTACCGCCTGAAGCCGAATCCGGCGTTCAGGTTTGCGATGGAGGCAACCTCGACTGCGGGTCGGGGTTGCTTCTCATCATCAACAAGGCGATGACGGCCGTGCCGGAGGGGGACATTCTTGAGATCCGCAGCACGGAAATAAGCGTGAAAGAGGATCTTCCGGCATGGTGCCGGATGACCCAAAATCCGTATCTTGGTTGGCGGCCCTCCGAAAATCACAATAAATATTTTGTCCGGCGCGGAGCCGGAGGCAAAAAACCGGACGATGACTACCGCAAGGCCCGCGAATACGTCTGGCGGACCCGCGTGGGCTGGAACGGCGGGATGTTGACAAAAGTGTTTTGTCGGAACCATTCATGGTCGGCGGGCCAGCCCGCCAGCTTCGACCTGAAGGACGATGCCCCAAGCGCCGTGGAATACCTGCTCGGCGCGTTGGGAAGCTGCCTGGCGATGGGGTTTCAGATACGCGCCTCGCGGCGGAATGTGGAAATAGAGCAGGTGGAAATATCCCTTAACGGGAAAATAGACAACATCTTCGTCTTTCTGGGGTCGGAGACAAACGGTCATAGCGGATTCAAAGCGATAAGCGGTGAAGCATACGTTAAATCCGACGCCGCGCCGGAACTGCTGGAACAGCTGTGGCGGGAAACGCTGGCGGCCTCGCCGGTGCTGAATACGCTGACCCACAACGCGGATGTTTCCATCGGCATGAAAACAATTTGAAATCGAAATGAAACAGGAGATATTTTCAATGGGATCCTTGCCGCTGTTTCCAGTTACCGTCGTAGGCAGCATGCCCCGGTCGCCTGACATGCTGAAGGCGCTCCGCCAAAAGGAAAAAGGGGCCATAACTAAGGAAGAGTTCGAGGCTATCGCCGGCAAAGCCGTGCTGGAGGCACTCCACCTGCAGGAAGAGGCCGGCGTTGAGATCGTCAGCGACGGGGAACAGCGCCGCGACAGCTTTTTCTCCTTCATCGCCGAACACATCGACGGGGCGCGGCTGATGACGCTGGCGGAAATGCTGGATTTCGTGGAAGACAAGGCCGCGTTTGAGCGACTATTGAGCGCGCTGGACGTGCCGGCCTTCGCCCTTAAAAATCCGGTAGCCGTGGGCAACCTGAAGAGAAAAGACCCTTTGGTTCTGAACGATTACCTCTATCTGCGGAAACAGACCGCCAAACCGATCAAGGTCACATTACCCGGCCCATACCTCATGACGCGTTCGATGTGGGTAAAGGCGCTCTCCAGCAAGTATTACCCCGATAAGGAATCGATGGGGAACGCGGTGGTGGGCATCCTGCGCGAAGAACTGGCGGCCCTCCGCGACAACGGTTGCCAGTTCGTACAGTTTGACGAACCTGTTCTGACTGAGGTGGCCTTCGCGGGGCCTAATGAAACCCATACGTTCATGTGCGCGGCCCTGTCTGAAAAAAGCAGCCCGAAAGAAGAGCTGGAATTCGCCGTTCACCTTATTAACCGCATTGTCGACGGCTTTGCGGGAGAAATTAAAACCGCGTTGCACGTCTGCCGAGGCAACTGGAGCCGGAAGGAAAGCGTCCTGTTACGCGGGGCCTACGGTCCATTGATCCCATTCCTGTCAAAAATGAACGTGGATCAATTCGTGCTGGAATATGCCACTGAACGCGCGGGGAGTATTGACGTGCTGGCGGACTTGCCCGCGGGCAAAGAGATCGGGCTGGGCGTGGTGGACCCCCGCACGGCGGAGGTGGAAACCGTGGAGTTTGTGGTGAGTAAAGTGAAAGGATTGCTCAAACACCGGCGACCGGACCAGATTTATCTTAACCCCGATTGCGGGTTCGGCACATTTTCAGACCGGCCGATGAACACGCAGGCAATCGCGGTGAAAAAAATGCATGTAATGCGCGTAGCGGCTGAAATACTCCGCAACGAATACAGGCGCCCCTAATAACCATTTTCAGGAGGAAGCAGTAATGTTCAACGCTCGCGAACGTCTTAAGAATTTCCAAAACGGGGTCGGTGTCCTGAACGAATTCACTTTATTCTATACATAAAAACAATTCTCGCGTGCTTAATGCCTCTTCATTGGCTTACAATTCGGAATACGATGTCACCACGGTGGGCGAAGTACTTGCAATTCCTTTGATGAATTGATGATTTATCGCAACACCAGAAAATTGCTTACTCCACAAATTCACATTTTACACATTGAATTATAACGACTAACAAATATACTGACCTTTTACTAAATTAATCGCATAGGATTACATTAATATGAAATGGCATTCACAACTTTCAAGGAATGCACCAAGTACGCCCGCTATAAATTCACTAGGCAAAAACACCAAACACTTAACCAGAGAAGAAACTTTGATATATATACACAATTTTCTATACAACTCACCTCTACTAGGGGATAAACAGGTCCCCGTCATCATATAACCTCAAAGAAAAACTTTTAGGTCAATACCCCCACATGAATATTTCATTTGCCAGAACCACCGAACCAACCAACAATAACAATCAATACAATGCCATAAATATCACGGGTTGCGTTTACGGTAGCAAACAATACATGCTGAATAAGATGACGGAAAGAACAGTGCACATACATTATATTCTATTTGTACCGTTAGGCGATTTCGAAAGGTATACTGAACATTCGGCCGTTACAGTTTGGTTATGGTTAAGAATTATCGTGGATAGCCTGCACAACCTCACCCAGAAGGTTGTTTGGATTATTGGGCATTGCGCGGCTTAGACGGCTATGTTAGTATTATTTTTTCCCATTGGTGGGAAATGCGATGGATATCGTTACGTTAACCTTATAGCTGTTGTTATTTAACAATCGAGAGGGGTGAGTTGTTTGCCCGGTATAAAAGTACGGGAAAGCGAGCCGTTTGAGCTTGCGCTGAAACGTTTCAAAAAACAGTGCGAAAAAATAGGCGTATTGTCTGAAATTCGCAAACGTGAGCATTACGAAAAGCCGTCCGTGAAGAAGAAAAAGAAGATCATCGCGGCGCGGAAAAAGAAGTACAGCCGCTACTAATTGCGGAAAAGAGGTTTCACATGCCGCTGAAAACACGGATCGAAGATGACTTTAAGGCCGCTTTCAAAGGCCAAGACAAAGCGGTCGTGGAAGTTCTGCGCATGGTGAAATCCGAGATAAAGAACCGCGAAATTGAAAAGAAGACGGCGCTGGACGATACGGAAGTATTGGCCGTGATATCCAGCGCCATCAAAAAACGCCGCGAATCGGTTGAAATGTTCACCAAGGGGAACCGGCCGGAACTGGCGGAAAAAGAGCAGCAAGAGGTGGATTACCTTTCGCGCTACCTCCCTACCCAGATCGGCGAAGCCGAGATCCGTGAAAAGGTGAAAGCAGTTGCCGCCGCCATGGGCAATCCCGATATCAAGCAGATGGGACAGGTCATGAAGGGGGTTATGGCGGAGGTCGGCAAACAAGCCGACGGGGCCACGGTAAGCCGCCTGGTGAAGGAAGTCCTCTCCGGGAAATGAGCCGTCGGCGGTTCAGAATATCCGCCAGTTGCGTGTTGAAAGCTTTTTTATGCATGTCGTCCTGAGTGCAAAACGAAACGACTCTTTCGGGAAATTGATCCTTATACCAACGGTCCAGAGTGACAGGGGCCTTTCTCAAGTGCCTGTTGGCGGGGAGCGATGATGGCGGGTTTGTATCCACAGGAGTTGATCGACCGCATCAGGGAAGCGGCCGATATCGTCGATGTCATCTCTTCCTATCTTCCTCTGAAAAAAAGCGGGGCGAATTTCACCGCACGGTGCCCGTTTCACACCGAAAAAAGCCCATCTTTCAACGTCAATCCGGCCCGGCAGATATGGCATTGCTTCGGCTGCGGCGAAGGGGGCAACGTCATCACCTTTGTGATGAAGCACGAAAACATGAGCTTTCCCGACGCGCTGGCATTGCTGGCTTCACGCACAGGCATTCCCCTGCCGCGCCATGAGGAGGGAGAAGACAGTTCTTACATTTACAATATCAACAAGATTGCCGCCGAGTTCTACCAGAAGCAACTCAAGAACGCCCCCGCATTTGTCGCCGATTACATCAAAAAACGGGCGCTGAACGCAGAGACGGTTGAAAAATTCCGCATCGGGTACGCACCGGACGCGTGGGATTCCCTCTACCGCCATCTCGTCGAAAAGAAAATAACGCCCAATGAGATCGGAAAGGCTGGCCTGACAAAGCTCTCATCCGCCGGAAACCCGATCGACCGGTTCCGCAACCGGCTCATCTTCCCGATAGTGGACGAGCACAACCGGGTAATAGCCTTTGGCGGGAGGGCGCTGGCCGCGGATGAAAAGGGGCCGAAATACCTTAATTCCCCCGAAACGCCGGTCTATAACAAATCGCGCGTCCTCTATGCGCTCAACTTCGCCGCCGCAAAGGCCCGCGCCGCAAACCGGATAATGATCGTGGAAGGGTACATGGATGCCATCGCACTTCACCAAGGTGGTTTTGAAAATGTGGTTGCCACCTCAGGTACCGCATTTACGGCGCAACAGTGCCGCGCGCTTAAGCGGTATACTCAGAATATCATCATGATCTTTGACGGTGACGATGCCGGGCGGCGCGCCGCCGCACGCGCCACCGAGGTGGCCGCCGAGCTCGATATCCGGCCCAGCGTGGCGATGCTCCCCGGCGGGGTGGATCCCGACGACCTGATAAAGCAGGGGGGACCGGCGGCATTCGAGGAAATCGTGAAAAACGCCCGTCCTTACATGACCTATCTGATAGAACAGGCCTGCCGCAAATTCGATGTCGCGACGCCCGAGGGAAAGGCGGATGCCATCCGCTCATTATTGCCGGAGCTTTCCCGCATAGCCGGCCCCATAGAGCGGGCCAGCTATGTGGAACTTCTGTCGGAGCGTACCGGCATACCAGCCTCCGCGATCGGTGGACAGATCAAAAGCACTACGCCACGCCACACCCCGTCACAAACGCTCACGGCGCCGCGCACCTCAACCCCACCCCCGCCGCCACGGCGCCCCCGCCCGGCCTCGCCGATGGAAAAATGGATCGTTCAAATCATCCTGAATTCTCCCGAAACGCTGTCCGGGCCTTTGGCATCCCTCAAAGGAGATGATCTGCATACCCCCGAATACCGGCGGATGCTGGAACATTTTCAGGCGGAACTAGCATTAAAAAAAGGGGCATCTTCCGGTGAATTGATAGAAAGTTGTTCCGATATTGAACTAAAAGGCAATATGCGGGCTCTAATAATGGAGAGCCACGATGAGGATGACGAGAGAAAGACCCAAATTATCAATGACTTTATAAAAAAACGTGATGGCGAGCGCATGCGGAAAGAGGAGATTGCCGATAAGAAGCGCAAGGCAATAAACAATTTGGAAAGGAAAGAATGATTGTTTGAGGCCGAATTTTATGCTACTTTAATCTCTTATTTTTCATCAAGAACCCTTATTTAATAAGGATCCAAATTGATATGAGCATTAAACAGTTGCGGAATTTACCCGAAGTAAAACAGCTCCTTTCCTCCGGCAAGGGAAAGGGAACCCTTTCGCAAAAGGAATTTGATACCGCCCTGCCGCCAAACCTGTTCACGGGCGATCAGCGTGACCGGATTCTGCAGCATCTCGAAGAGAACAAAATAAAGGTCGTTGCGGCGGAAGAGATCCGCAAGAGCCCCCGTGGCAAAACAAGCGCCGGGGGAGAAGAGATTGAAGAAACCGTATCACTCTCCTCCGAAGACCCGGTGCGCATGTACCTTAAGGAGATGGGGAGCATCCCTCTGCTGACCCGCGAGGGGGAGGTTGCCATTGCCAAACGGATCGAAGAGGCGCAAAACCGCGTTATCGATGCGATGATTACCTGCCCAATCACCATCAGGGAGTTTTCGGCCCGAGCCGAAGAGCTTAAGAACGGCTCGATCACCATCCAGAGTATCGTTAACTGGGGGGATGTGGAAGAAACCCCCACCAGCAAGATATTGATGGAGACCAAGCGTGTCGCCAAGGCGGTCGACAAAGTAGCCGAATCTTTTAAGGTGTGGTCCACCAGCGTGGAACAGGCCCAAAAGAAGGCCAGCACTGCCGGCAAAGACCGCCTGGAAAAGAAAAATGCGAAATTGCTCGAGGCGTTGCGGAAGCGTGTGCTTGACGTGAACCTTAACCAGATGCAGCTTGATGACATCATTGGCGTGATCGGCAAATTCAACCGGCAAGGCCTGGACATGTTACATGAGTTGAAAAAACTGGAGGATAGCCTCAATCACGCAACTCCGGCAAAACCCAAAAAAGGGGCCAAGAAGGACGCCAAGGTCCAGCACCATGCGCCGGTCAAGGCAAATCCGGAAGAAATCCGGAAGAAGATCACCGCCGTGAAAGCGCGGATGCGCGTGCTGGAAAAAGAAGTCGGCGTCGATCCCGCCACGCTGGCCGTCATCAAACGGCGGATCGATAGCGGCCGCATCGACGACCGCCAAGCGAAGAAGGAACTGGCCGAAGCGAACCTCCGCCTCGTCGTCTCCATCGCGAAGAAATACACCAACCGCGGCCTGCAGTTCCTCGACCTTATTCAGGAGGGAAACATCGGCCTGATGAAGGCGGTCGACAAGTTTGAATACCGGCGCGGCTACAAGTTCTCCACTTACGCCACATGGTGGATCCGCCAGGCCATCACCCGCGCCATCGCCGACCAGGCCCGCACCATCCGCATTCCGGTGCACATGATCGAAACGATCAACAAGCTGATCCGCACCTCGCGCCATCTGGTGCAGGAACTGGGACGCGAACCGAAACCGGAAGAGATCGCCGACAAGATGGGCATGAGCGTGGAGAAAGTCCGCAAGGTGCTCAAGATCGCCGAAGAGCCGATCTCACTGGAAACCCCGATCGGCGAAGAGGAAGATTCGCATCTGGGCGATTTCATCGAAGACAAGAAAATGATCTCGCCGGTGGAATCGGTGATCAAGATGAATCTGAAAGAACAGACCGCCAAAGTACTGCAGACCCTCGCACCACGCGAAGAGATGGTGCTGCGGAAACGGTTTGGCATCGGCCTCGATTCCGAGCACACGCTGGAAGAGGTCGGCCAGGATTTCGAGGTAACGCGCGAGCGCATCCGTCAGATCGAAGCCAAGGCGTTGCGGAAACTGCGCCATCCCAGCCGCAGCAAACGCCTGCGAAGTTTTATAGAAAGCTGAATATCAAGAGCCACGCGCCAGCCAACGGCGCGGGGCTC
>JAKAGL010000260.1 GCA_021815535.1 bacterium | reverse complement strand
GACCGGCTGCATAGACCCCGGCAATCCGTCATTGAACGCCACGGTGACCGGTTTTTTCTATGACGCGGCGTTGCTGGTACGCACGGATGGCACGATAGACAATCTTCCTCGGCCTGCCGGAAAAGACTCATATCTTGTGATTACCGTCACCGCCACCGATCCGGCGACCGGCCAAACCATCACCCTGCAAACGCTTAAAGTCAAGGCGCTTTGATACCATGCGGACTTCACAACACGGCTTTACCCTTATAGAAATTATCACGGTGATCATAATCATGGGCATCTTGGGAAGCCTGACCTTTGTTTTCTTGTCCAGCGCTTCAAACACCTTCCGCCTTGCGGCCAGCCAGCAGGAGATGCAAGCCGTTGCGTGGATAGCGGTTGAGAGAATGGTGCGCGAGGTGCAATCGGCTATGCCACCCCAGACGGTCCCTCCCGCACCGCCCCGGCTCACTCCTGTCACTCTCCCTGTTCCCGGTGCTTCCGGCGGCATGCTGGCTTTTGATGATATTCAAAAGGGCGATCCGATAATCTGTTCGAAATGCGAAGACAGATCAACCTCCATCACCTACAGTCTCCTGGGTAACCGGTTAATGCGAACCGGTGACATATCGGGCGCCCACGCAATCGCTTCAGGCGTTACCGCGTTCACGGTACGCCACGGCCTTGATGGTGTTGTTTCGGTTCAACTCACACTTGCGGATGGGTACGGTTCATTCTCCCTCTCAGGCGCTTCCATTCCCTTTATGACGGTGAATCCCAATTACACTCCACGCGAAATCATCAAATGAAAACCGCGCTTGCCAATACAAGAGGGATTACCCTGATAGCAGTTGTTTTCCTGCTGGTCTTTTTAGGCGGACTCGGAATAGCCATATCACGCCTGGCCCAAAACAGGGCCCTAACCGCCGACAATGAACTTGCGTCACAGGAAGCGTTTTACGGCGCATATGCCGGACTGGAATGGAGCCTGCGGCAGCGGGTGGAAGCCCCGCTTAATACAGCGTTTGCAGACCTTTCCACCGATTTTACCGCTGGCAACAGCTTGCCAGGGGGCGTTGCTTTCACCACCGCCTACACCCGCGCAAACGACAAGCTGGTGGCGGCATCAACCGTACGAGGGTGTACCCGTTCCCTTGAGATCAACGGCTTCTGTTGCTCGGTGGCAAACCTCTATGGTTATGGTTGGTGCTGCCCTGTTACCTGCGGACATAGCAGTCCCCAAAATCTCTTTTCGCTGGCCGGAAGCGGCAACGGCATGGCGGCCAATCAGCCCATCACTTTTACTCTGCCGCAAGCGGCGAACGCCACGGGCGCGGGGATCACCCTTGCGGGCGCACAAATATACGGCGGTACTGGCAACATTCTCCCCGCCGCTGGAACCGCCCCGGCATACATAAACATCGCTGGCGACCTGACTTTGAATCCCAATGCGCAAATGACGATTAACGGTCCGGCAGGAACAAACAAGCTCACAGTGTACGTGGGCGGCAACATGACGCTCGGCGATGCCGCCGCCATAGCCATAAACGGCAATGTGCAAATCGTGATAACCGGATCGCTTACGCTGATTCAGAACAGCAAGCTGTTACTTAATCCAAATGCCGAGTTGCTGGTGCAAACCGGAGGCGTTGTATCCATCGGTGGCAATACGGCGGTAAACGGTGGAACGGGCAACGCGGGCAATGCCGCCAATGCCCTTATTATGAGCGCGGCCGACGTTGTATTGGGATCAGGCGTTACGTTGCAGGGGGGAATTTATGCAATGGGAAACGTCACGGCGGGACAGAACGATATCATTGCCGGGGCGATTGCCGCGGGCGGAAACATCACCACCGGCGCCAATACAACCGTAACCCCCAATCCATCCGCCGCATCGCAGACGTTGTTGGCCATCAGCCCATGCTAAACGCGCGCGTTATTTATGCGCGGTTGTTACTTTCCAGATAGCCGCCTTATCCGGGTAGCTCAATGTACATAGTGGTGCCAGCCAAGCCTGAGGCCACGCGAAGCGACCCCTGGTGAGCCTTAATGATGTCATAACTGAGAGGAAGGCCGAGGCCCGTTCCCTTCTCGCCTGAAGTGCCAACCCCGGTTGTCCTCAAGTTGTGGCTGAACAGGTGCGGCAGGATATCGGGTGAAATACCGCTTCCGGTATCACGTACGCCGATGGTTCGGCCATCCTGAATAAAAATGGTCACAGTGCCGCCGGGTGGCGTGAACTTGATGGCATTCCCGATAAGGTTCAGCAACACCTGTCCGATGAGCACCCGGTCACCGTTAAGCTTCGCCTCTTGGGGAATCTCATTCCGGACGGCAATGGACTTTGCATCGGCCAGGTATTTTAAATTCATGATCATTTCGCCTGCCAGCGCCGACACATCAAACGGGCGTGAAACGGGTGAAAGTTCCTCCGATCCCAGCCGGTCGATCCCCAGAAGGGAATCGATGGTTTTCAATAAAGCGTCGGCGCATTTGGATGAGTTCATGGCGTATTCCCGCATTTCTTCCGTCGATAAGGAAGTGTTCTGAGAAAGATACATAAACCCCCGAATGGCGGAGATCGGTCCTTTCAGGTCATGTGAAACCAGGGAAATGTATTTATCCTTCAGGCGTGTGGCCTGCTCGGCTCTGTCACGCGCATTGGCCACTTCCCGGTTCAGCATAAAATCGTTCCAGTAAAACTGTTCCATGAGACGGCAACCTATGATCTCAACCAAAGCGGAAGCGACAAGGTAAAGCGCCATGGTCAGTTTGGCGACAAAAGAAAATTCAGCCGTCAAGAGCATGACTAAAGCGGCCCCCGTCACCAGTAGGGAGACAAAGATCTGCCACAACGTGCGCGGGCGCATTATGTAGGCCAAAAAGAGCCCCACCAGCGCCAGTGCCGCATAGTACAGATAGCGGTCAGGCGAATGGGAATACAATATGATGGCCAAGAGCAGGATATTTGCTATCAGACTCGCGGCTGCCAGCGCCGGTTGATGATACTCCACGTAACCTTTCCAAAATGAAAAGGCGATCAGTGGTCCCAATAACACCGGGGTAAGAACAAACCGGATAATACCGGATACAAAAAGCGCATCCGGGATGGCATAAATATCGAGGACATAAAAAAGCATGAACAATACAACGGCAATCACCAACCCCCACCGGTAGATGGGAATGGTTTTCCGGTTATAGTCGAGCCCGAATTCCTGCGCAATCGGATGATGGTTTTTGTCGGTCTGCGTCATTTCGGATTCACCGGTTATATTTTCATCCGCGTTGTGCTTTCTCCCCGAACGAGAAAAAAGGGCGGTGGACCAATATCCACCGCTCTCTTAAGCTATCGCCAGAAAATCAGCTGCACTTGCTGTAACCGCAGCCCCGGCAGGTCATGCATCCTTCGGCATATTCCAGTGAACCGCCGCAATCGGGACATGCCCCGATGCTGATGCTGGCATCCACCCCTTCCGCGCCGTTGCCGTTGCCGTGGCCGCTATCATACCCCTTCTTCGGGTTGT
>JAKAGL010000259.1 GCA_021815535.1 bacterium | reverse complement strand
GGCGGGATCGTAACGACGAATGACGATACTTTGGCCGAACGGGTGGCTCTTATTCGCAATCATGCCGAAGCCGTGATCAACAGCGGTCGCAAATTTGATTCGCTGGTGAGCATGCTTGGTTGGAACTACCGCATGAATGAGATCGAGGCAGCCATCAGCCGTGAACAGTTGAAGAAGCTGCCGACGCTCCTTGAAGAGCGCTTAGTGCTGGTAGAACATCTGAATCGGCGGGTAAGGGATGTTGGGGGATACTTTATCCCGGCTGTGAAACCAGGAACCACCCACGTTTATTACCGGTATGGCCTGTTGCTTGATCCCGCCATATGGCAAGGCGTGAAGGCTCCGCAGGTGGTCAAGGCTCTCAATGCGGAGGGAATGGATTTCTATGTTAGCTATATGAAACCGCTCTACCGCCAGCCGCTTTACCGCCAGCAGACACTTTTCGGCGATAAGGGTTGTCCGTTTGCCTGCCCGTTCTACAAAGGCAAAGTGAATTACGCCGAGGGGATCTGTCCGGTGGCGGAAAATCTTGAGAACGTTCTGATCTCCACCGAGATTGTCAGGCCGAAGCAGACATTGGAAGACATGGACGAGATTGCCGTCGCCTTAAAGAAGGTATTGGCCCGTAAAGATCAAGTAAAGAGCATCGCTGTTTAGCCGCCGTGATAAATCCTAAAGTTGTTTCGACCGTAGAAGTGCGGATGGGGTCCACCCGTCTACCGGGCAAGTCAATGAAGCTTATTCAGGGAAAGCCCACCCTTGAAATACTATTGGAGCGCTTGGCTCGCTCAAAAAGGGTTGACCAGATAGTCGTCGCCACCACAGTCAAGCGTGAAGATGATATTATCGAGCACCTTTGTGAACGGTTGGGTTACCCCTGTTACAGGGGCAGTTCGGAAAATGTTACTTTGCGCGTTGCAGAAGCGGCCCGTGGGGCCAATGCCGACATCATTGCCGAGATCACCGGGGATTGCATCCTTACCTGCGCAGAAGTGGTGGATGAAGCCATCGAGTATTTTCTGTCGCACGATATTGATTACCTTTCCAACCTTATGGAGCAGACCTACCCCCAGGGGGTTGATATACGCGTATTCGGGGCAAAAGACCTTATGTCGAACGCGGAGATTGTCACGGCCACCAATGACATCCCCGGGCAAGACCACGTCTACCTCTATTTTGAGGAACACCCTGAAAAGTACCGGATATACCGAATGAAGGCGCCGCCCGAATATTACCGCCCTGAATGGCGGCTTGATCTGGATTACGAAGAGGATCTAGAACTTTTACGGATCATTTTTGATAGCCTTTATCCCAACAAACCCGATTTTACCCTGAAGGATCTGGTGGCGTGGTTGGATATCAATCCTCAATATATTACCATCAACCAGAGGATGTATAGGAAACCGCTACGATGATGAATAACGCGCCTGAAGTGGAAAAGATAGATTGTCCCCTTTGCGGAGGAACCCATTTCTCTGCTTGGGGCAGAAAGGACGGGCTAGATATTGTAAAATGCGTCGCGTGCCACTTGATTTTTGTAAACCCTAGGCCAACGCCGACGGCTTTGGAGCGCTATTACAGCATCAATTATTTTCAAGGCGGTAATTACGAAGAGGATGAACAGCGGATAGCCCAATACAAGTTCGAGATGAACCTGTTGTTGCCGATCATTGGTACCAGGGGACGGTTTCTGGATGTGGGGTGCGCCATGGGGCGGTTCCTGCACACGCTGCCGGAATCGTTTGAGAAACACGGTATCGAGTTCTCGAAGGATGCCGCTGAATTTGGTCGCAAGCGCTTCGGATTGAACATTCGCCACGGGCAAATAAGCAAACTTGATGTCCAAAAGGAATTTTTTGATGTGGCCCAAATGCGTGGCGTAGTGGAGCATCTGCAGCATCCGGTGGACGATATGATAGCGGTCAACCGTGCTCTCAAGCCGGGGGGATGGTACATCCTTTCCCAAACGCCGAACATCGGCAGTTGGAGCGGTAAGATATACCGGGCGCGCCACAATCAGGTGTTTCCGAATGAACACCTTACATATTTCACCCCAAAAACGGTCGAAAAAATGTTGAATAAGGCCGGTTTTGAAGTGGTTCACCGTTTTTATCCCTATCTGGGGACACCTTATGAAAATTGGCCCAAAGACCTCGTGAATTTTGCCCTCAATTACATCAGCGGGAAGGATTCGCCGCCGTTTTGGGGCAATATGATGGTATTGGTTTCGCGTAAAACAAAAAGCTTATAGGCAGGACTCGGGAAAACGAATATGACGGAGCCTAAAAGCAAATACACTTACGACCGGGCCGACGAGACCCGCAGCACTCGTCTTCTAAGCCCAAAGAATATCGTCGATGTTCTGGCGGGGGAGATTGGCCCGTCATTCCGGGAATACCGTGAACTGTTCGAAAAGGCTTCAAACTTCGAGTTCGAGTCGCCATATCCCATTCATGTTGATTTCGAGACGGTCGCGGCATGCAACCTTAAATGCCCGATGTGTTCGCACGGCGAAGTGGATCAATCGAATTTGCGGGACACATTCCTTGATTTTAAATTGTTCAAAAAAGTGATCGACGAAGGGATTAACTATACCCTTCGATCGGTGGGGCTTGATCAGGAAGGGGAACCCTTGCTTAACAAAAACCTCATCAAGTTCATCAAGTATGCGCGGGAAAAGGGAATACAGGACGTCATGATCAATACCAATGCTTTGGCGCTCACCAAGGCCCGCACGGAGGAATTGCTCAATTCCGGGCTTACCCGTATCCATTTTTCTCTTGATGCGATCCATAAGGAGACTTATGACAAAATAAGGGTTGGTTCCGACTATGATAAAGTTTATGCTAACATTCTTCATTTTCTCAAACGGAAAAAGGATTTGAACAAGACGTTGCCGCTTACTCGCGTAAGCTTCATCAAAATGAGCACCAACGAGGCCGAGTTGGATGAATTTAGCCGCTATTGGGAAGACAAGGTCGATATGATTGCCGTTCAGGAATACAATTCACCCAATCCAAGAAATGACGCCGTTGCCAACTTATTCTCGAAGGAAAAACAGCATCGAAAGGAGTTCCGCTGCACCCAACCGTGGTTCCGGGCAGTCGTTTTCTCCAACGGGGATGTGTCCTTTTGTTGCCTTATCGGTTATGCACAGCGTCTCAAGTTCGGCAACGTGCGCGAATCTAGCCTGTATGAACTGTGGAACTCGGCGCAGGGAAAGGCGCTTCGAAAAATGCATCTTGAAGGGCGGTATGCTGAAAATCCGGTATGCCTTGAGTGTGTGGCGAATTTCGCCGAACAATAGATATTGGAGAAATAAATGAGAATCCCCATTATTAAGCTTCCCTTTACCCATGATGATGTCAATGCAATATCCGAAAAAGTAAAAAAGATATTCGCAAGCGGCAACATGGTGATGGGGGCATATACAGCCGAATTTGAATCTAAGTATGCAGCGATGAACGGGTCGCGTCATGCCATAGCTGTCTCGAATGGCACTTCCGCGCTGGAAATCATTCTTAAGGCGCTCGATGT
>JAKAGL010000258.1 GCA_021815535.1 bacterium | reverse complement strand
TTGAATCTTCATCAATCTTGTTGAGGAGGCAGAGATGACCATTCCCAAACATTCCGGATTTCTTTTTTTCATTTCATTTGCGGTTCTACTTACACTCTCCGCGTGCGGCGGCAGTAGCGGCTACAGCTCCGGCGCCTCCAACGGCTACACTACCGCAACGATCACCGGATCGGCAAAAACCACCCCCACCGGCAAACCGGGACAGAACGGCGGCGGCCATCATTACGCCGCTATGGCTAATGCAACCGTAACATTATGGAAAATACCACCCGATGGCATACCCGCACAGGTTGACATAGGCACCGTGACCACAGACAGCACCGGCGCCTTCACCATTCCCAACGTGACGCTGCCGACCACCGGCACGGGGGCAACTACCGATTACTATTATGAAGTCCGCATCACCGATGGCACCAACACGGTGACATACCCCTTGGCCCCCAAAGCCGACATGACCATCGCCGCCACACCCGATACCACGCTGGCCGCGACGATCCTCAAGGATGTGGTCAACGATCCGTCCGCTTCCACCAACCCCACCCCCACCGCCGATATTATCAACCAATCGGCGGCGGCCGTTACCAGCAACGTCACCGATCTGAGCGGCAAAACCACCCTGCCGGGGGCCAGCGACACCGCCGCCGCGGTGCTTGCCGCGGCTAACGGCGTGGCTGCCGCCGGCGGCAACGGCGAAGCCGATTACAAAGCGCTCCAATTCAGCTCGGAATACGCCGGATTCAAGGCGGATCTAACCGCCGCCGACTCCGCCGCCGTGGCCGGATATATTATGCGCATCTCGCGGGAAAGCTGCGGCACGGCGAACGACCCCGCGTCCCTGTTGGATGCGCAGGCGTTGGCCGTGGACCTGAAAGCCGGCACGCAATATACCGCCGCCGATGTGTTGGCGGCATATAACGCCATCGCAAACCCGCAGGCGGCGGCCGGCAGAATTACCGATTATGGCACCGCCATATCCGGCTTCGACGGCTCCACCGCGATCACGGATCTACAGCTGATCCCCTTCCTTTCGCGCCGAAACCTCACCACGGTCGCCAGCGGCACCAATCTCGACCCGGATCAGGCCCTCTCGATGCTGTTATACCTCGGCTCGGCATCGGGCAATCTCTGCACGACGAACGCCCTTGACTTTTCACGGATGGTGGCGTCGCTCACCGGCAGTGCGTTGATGAACGCCCCCAAGATCATGAATTACGAGGTATTCAACGATATGATCGGCTCCTGCACCAACACGCAGGTACACTTTGCCGCCGATGACGTGCAGGTGTTCATTCCCAAAACAAGCCCGATAACCGGCGTTACCGGCGTTACCGTTTCGGCTGCCGGCTTCAATGGGAACGCACCGTTGGCGCTGACGCTGCAAAACGACCGATGGCGGTCCGACAACACCGCGCCATGCGTGGCGAAAGACACTTCGGCAACCTACACCATCACCGCAACGCTCTCGGATGCCAGCACCGTCACCGCCACCGTTACCCGGCAGCACAACAAAGTGCCCGAACCGAATGCCTTCACCATCAACGGTACGCAGTTGACGAACGTCGATACCTCGCCGGTCACCAGCACCGATACGCGGCCGCTGTTTGCCTGGACCGCCCCCGCCGACCTGCAGGCAACCATGACCGGCGCGGGCGCCCCCCCCGCAGGCGCGCAGGTGAAATACACCTATGAATTCGCCCATTACAAAGTGGGAAGCGGCGCCCCTATCAACCCTCCCACCGCCGCCTGCCCGGGAGCCAACACCGGCGGCGCGCGCAAACTCTATTCTCTGGATCATTTCATCCCGGCCGCCGACTGCAACCCCACCGCCTGTAAAAACGAGCAGGTGGCGTTGGGCCAGGCAACCGCGGGTGACACTTTTGAATGCCGGATGTACATCAACGCCTGGCTGGTGGACCAAAACGATGCGCTGTTGGGTCAAGCGGCGGGCAGCTTTGGTTTCTTCACCCCCTGATCCGTTCCGCTCAAGACCGGCCCCCCTTTTGAAGGGGGGCCTTTTTTATGTGCGGCGGCGTACCGGGCAAAACGGCCCGGCCGCCAAGATGCCAATCTTCGTCCATATCCCCCTTGGTTTTTATTTCTTTACATAATCAGGGTATCCGTGATACATTTTTGGGCTGAAATAAAAAAGTTTAACAAAGTAAGAGTAAGAGAAACAGGACTATGGCATTAGCAAAAGAGAAGAAGACCCAGATCATCGAAACCCATCGTAAGAGCGAGAAGGACTGCGGATCGCCCGAAGTGCAAGTAGCGCTTTTGAGCGAGCAGATCAGCGTCCTCACCAAACACTTTGAAACACACAAGAAAGATAACCACTCCCGGCGCTCCCTTTTGCGGATGGTGAATCACCGCCGCAGACTGCTTGACTACCTCAAGCGGGTTGAAATGAGCCGCTATAAAACCATCATCGAATCGTTGGGTCTGCGCAAATAGGCGCGGATCCTTCGTTTTTTCCGGCCGACTAGCCATGAATCGGGTTGTTCCATGTGCAGTACAGCGGCCGAACCTGCCATCCCGGCTTATCGTAACACTGAGGAGAATCTGAATAATGGCTGCTACCAGAATAGAAGTTGAAATAGGCGGGAAAACCATCGCCATAGAATCCGGCGAGATCGCCCGCCAGGCTGGCGGCTCCGTAATGGTCTACTGCGGTGAAACCATTGTTTTTGGCGCCGCCACCGCCGCCGCATCCCCCAAAGAAGGGCAGGACTGGTTCCCGCTCAGCATGGACTACCGTGAAAAGTTCTACGCATCGGGCAAGATTCCCGGCAGTTTCCACCGCCGCGAAGCCCGGCCATCCGAACGCGAGATACTGACCTCGCGCCTGGCCGACCGCCCCATCCGCCCGCTTTTCCCGGATGGTTTCATGAACGATACGCAGGTATTCACCTACGCCCTTTCCTACGACGCCATAAACGAACCCGACGTGTTGTCGGTCATCGCCTCTTCCGCCGCCTTGCAGGTATCCAACATTCCGTATCACGGTCCCGTTGGCGCCGTGCGGATGGGCTACATCGATGGCAAGCTGGTGGTGAACCCCACCGCCGAAGAGCGCAAAAAGAGCCAAATGGACATCGTAGTCGCCGGTACCGACGACTCGATCACCATGGTTGAAGGGGAATCCAAGGAAATATCCGAAGAACTCCTGATCCAGGCGCTTGAAATCGCCCATGCCGCCATCCACAAGCTTTGCGGCGCCCAGAAAGAGCTGGCCGCCAAAGCGGGCCGCCCGAAGATGGAATTCACCCCGGCCAACCGCGATACCGAATGGCACGAGAAGATCCGCGCACATCACGACGACATCAAGAAGGCGATCTGCATAAAAGACAAACATGCCCGCATCGAGGCGATGGCGGCCGTGAAGAAAACGGTTATCGACACCTATGTCACCGCCGAGAACAAGGCCACGGCCGGCAAGATCATCAAAGGCGCCTATGACGACGTTGAACAGATGGTGCTGCGCGAAATGATATTGAACGAAGGGGTACGCGCCGACGGCCGCACCCTTACCGAAGTCCGCCCGATCACCATCCGCACCGGCCTGCTGCCGCGCGCGCATG
>JAKAGL010000257.1 GCA_021815535.1 bacterium | reverse complement strand
TCCGATCTCGGCCTTCAAGTGCGGGCCGTAGGCGCGGTCAACCGTCTGTATGTGGTTCTTCAACCAATTCAATAGCAACCCGACCAGTTCCATCGTCATTACCGGCTCGCCCTCGAGATAGCGGTTGCGAATATCGGCAACCTGCGTGATGAAAGCCACATGCGCCGCCTTATGGACTTCGTAGGCGGGATACCCGGTCAGCCGCATGGCGTTTTCCTCGTCGGCAAAATGGGTTTTGGTATAATCCATCAACTCGACGAGGGCGGTTCCCAGCGCCTCCCGGTTCTTTTTTTGGCGGATGCCTTCGTGCAGGTCGTTGATCAGCTTAAAAAGCCCTTTGTGCTGGTTATCGAACAATTCGATCCCATTGCTATAACTCTCATCCCACTTCACGTACATATGCACCTCTTGGTTGAATGGCACCCCGTCCGGCTATCATGACAATATAACAACAAAAACGCGTCGCGGGTAAACCGTACTGCCGCCATTACTTTTCCGCGATGATGGTGGCGAGACCCCGCTCTTCACGCAGCGAAGCGGTGCGGAAAGGGATGCTTTCAAGGACGAGCATCACCCATGAAGGGGATATCCGCAGCTTTTTATAAAAACTTTTCTTCAGTTCCCACCCCGCCGCTCCGCGCGTATAAAGAAGGTCGTGCACGATCGCGTGATCCCCCTCGAATTCGAGAAAGCAGCTGAAGACCATGTTCTCGTCGCTTCGAAGCGGAATGAATCGGTCGGCATATGGTGTCTCCGGCGTGAGGTTGCGGAAAGTAAGCACCAGCTTCCCCCCCGGCTCCAGCCGCCCATGCACCTCTCGCAACAGCCGTTCAACATCGCCGAAGCCGGCAAGATGCGTCAAGGTATCCCCCATGCAGACCGCCAATTCCAGCCTCGCGGGAACATGCGCGGCGAAATTCAGCAGATCATCCTGCACGGTAATGATGTTCAATCCGCCGCCATGCGTTTTCAGTTCCGCCAGCAACTCTGCGGAAAGATCGATGGCGGTCACCGCGAAACCGGCCTCGGCCAGCGGAATGCTCTGAAAGCCCGGCCCGCACCCCAGATCGACCGCATTGGCGCAGCCGCGCGGCGCAATGCCATTGGCGGCGAAGAACGCGCGGTTCTCCGCGATCCGCGCATCGGCCCCGCCAGCCAGCCAGGAGTACACTTCTGCCAGGAGTTCCTGATAATGCGCGGTAACATCAGCCATAGGTTTGGTTTCCGCAGCGTCAGTTACGGCGGGAAGGGCGTTTTTTTTCTGCGCGCCCTTTTTGTCCCTGCTCCCCCAGGTAATAAGCGGAAAGTTCCTTGCGCAAAAAAAGGCGCGCACGGTGCAGGCGCGATTTCACCGCCGGCACGCTGATCTTAAGGGTGCGGGCCGCCTCTTCAGCCGAAAAACCTTCAACGTCGCGCAGCACGAAAACGATGCGGTATTTCTCCGGAAGTTCCATCAATGAATTCTGGATATAGTCCGCAAGCTCGCGGTTGAGCAGGTCTTCCGCCGGGGTGGCCGGCCACGAACTCTCCACCAGCCCGGCGGTCTCCCCTTCGCCGGGCACGAGATCGTCCAGCGAAACAAGCCGCGCCGGTTCGTTCTTGCGGCGGCGCTTGCTCTTCATGCAGGAGGTGCTGGCGATACGGTAAAGCCATGTTTTGAACGAGGCGTCTCCGCGGAACCCTTTGATGTAACGGTAGGCGGTCAAGAACGTTTCCTGCACGATGTCCTGCGCGCGGTCGGCGCATCCGCACATCCGCATGAGAAAGCCGTACATCTTCCCTTCGTAGCGCACCACCAGCTCGTCAAAGGCCTTGGCGTCGCCAGCTTTGAAACGGTCGACCGCACTGAAGTCCCTTTCCTTCACGGCGTCGGCGTCGATGGTTTTATTTGTCGATTCCACAGCAGTAAATTATACTATCAGCGAAGGTCATGGAAGCTTTTTTAAAAACCTCTTTCAAGGACTATATGGAATGAACGTCAATTGCGGCGGCGTTGACCGCGCCATGCGCGTGGTCGTGGGGCTGTTTCTCATATCCATCGTCTTTGTGGGGCCGCAAACCCCGTGGGGCTGGATCGGCCTCGGACCGCTCATCACCGGTCTCGCCGGTTATTGCCCGCTTTACGCACTGCTTGGCATGAGCACCTGCCGGGCGGATAGAAAATGAATCTGAACCGGCTTTTTCTTTTTCCCGCCTCTTGATTCCTGTCCCCGGCTGGACTAACATCACCTTCCGATGATCAAATTCAGATTGAAAGAAATGATGGCGAAGCTCGAGGTCGAATACGGCCGCAAGCTCACCTTCGACCTTCTGTCGCGCTACACCGGCATCTCGCGCCAAACACTGGCGCGTATCGCCTCGCCCAAGGGATGCAATACCTCCACCGAAAACATGGAACGGCTTTGCCGCTTCTTCCGCTGCATGCCGGAACAGCTGCTCATTTTTGACCCGCAGTTGCAGACCGGCCCTAAAAAAGAGGGGCAACCCTCCGCCCCGCCGCCAGAGTCACCGGCATAGGCCGTGCGCTTCAGCCGCGAATACATCATTCGCTTCGGCCACGGCGGCATGGTGGCCGAAAACCCCGCGGCATACGCCATCGCCCAGGGAAAATTCACCGAAAACCTGATCCAGCTCATCTGGCGCAACGGACTCTACGACCGCAGCGCCCTGAATACGGTTGCCGGACTGCCGGTGACGGTGCATGCCGCCGGGCGGTTCAACACCGGCGCGGGCCCCGATTTCAAAAATGCCGACCTGACGATTGGCGGCATACGTCTCCGCGGCGACGTGGAAATACACAAACACGCCCGCGAGTGGTTCGAGCATAAGCACCACCTCTCATCGCTGTACAACCATACAGCGTTGCACGTTTTTATGGAGAGGAGCGATACCACACTGCCAGCCACGACCCGCCGGGGACGCACGCTCCATGAACTCGATCTCGGCCTGCATCTGCGCCATCCGCTCGACGAGCTGCATCGGGAACTGGAAGTGGTGCACGCTCCGCTCACCGGCCGCCCGTTCAATCCCCGCTGCACTCCCCTTCTGCAAAAGTTGGGGCCGGCAGCATCCGCCGGGCTATTCAACATCATCGGCGACGGCCGCGCCCTGATCAAAAGCAACCGGGTCATCGCCCGCCTCGCTCATTCCGGGCACGAACAGGTATTTTACGAGCTGTTGCTTGAAACGATGGGATATTCCGCATTCAACCGCCAATTTGCCGCCGTGGCCCACGCCATGCCCCGCGCAACTCTGCTCGAAATCATTGCCCGCAAATAGACGCATGTACAGAGTCTATTGCGATTTCGATGAGACGGTTACCATGCGCGATGTCGGTTCCCAGATCCTGGCGCAATTCGGCACAACGTTAGCCTTTGATATCTGGAAGGATTTTGACGCAGGAATACGAACTCCTGCGGAATGCCTGCGCATTGCCTGCGAAACCGTGCGAAATGTTTCGAATGATGGAATTCAGAAGATATTAGAAGCACAATCCCTTCGTTTTGGATTTCCGGAGTTCGTTCAATTTTGCAGAGATCGCTCGATCCCGCTCGCGATCGTAAGCGATGGATTCAGCATTTAT
>JAKAGL010000256.1 GCA_021815535.1 bacterium | reverse complement strand
CTGTGTACAGCACAACCACCACTTGGCTGTTCCGTGCCGGGCCGGTCGCGGGACTGGCGACCACCGCCGCGGCGTTAACTGTTACCCCCGCGCTGGGGCAACCCGCGCTGATCTCTTTTAATGGCGATATCTTCCTGCTGGCATGCCTGCTGGGAATGGGCCGCTTCTTCACCATTCTGGCGGCGCTGGATACCGGCTCCAGCTTCGAGGCAATGGGCGCCAGCCGCGAATCACTCTATGCGGCTTTGGCTGAGCCCGCCCTGCTGGTGGGGCTGGCGGCCCTCGTTTTGGTCACCGGCGACCTCTCCGTCTCCGGCATGTTTGGCGGCATCGGGGGGGAGGTTTTTGCCCGCGTGGTACCGGTCTGCGCGCTGGTGGCCATTGCCCTTACGCTGGTCTTTCTGGCCGAGAACTCCCGCATCCCGTTCGACGATCCCGCAACCCACCTTGAGCTGACGATGGTGCATGAAGTGATGGTATTGGATCACGGCGGACCGGATCTGGGATTGATCCAATACGGAGCCGCCCTGAAGATGTGGCTGCTCGGATCGCTGTTGGTGGGAGTGATATTCCCCATGGCCGGCGGACTTTATGCGACGGCGGTATACGTCTGCGCCATGTTTGCGCTGGCCATCGGAACCGGCGTGGTGGAATCGATCATGGCGCGGTTCAAAATGCCCCGCGTGCCGCAGTTGCTGGTGGCGGCCAGCGCGGCATCGTTTTTGGCCGTCATTTTGGCGGCGCGGTAGATCATGGCCGGAACCATCGATTTCGTAATGTTCCTGATGGTGGCGACCAATCTGGCCCTGCTGGAATCGAGCCGCCTGAAGACCTGCATCTGGTTGGTCGCTTTTCAGGGGATGGCGCTCGGTTTCCTGCCCCTGCTGGTGGGCTATACGCATACCGGCTCGGTCGGCTTGCACGCAATTGCGGTGGGAATTATCAGCATCGCCCTCAAGGGGGTGGTATTCCCGCTGTTGTTGATGCTTGCCGTGCGGCGGGCGAATGTGCGGCGCGAGATTGAACCGTTTGTCAGCAACAACATAAGTATCGTCATCGGGGTGACGGCGCTGGCGGTTTCCATCTGGCTTTCACGTTTCCTGGAAATTCCCGCCTCGGCGGGAGGGGCGCTGGCGGTGCCGATGGCATTCTTCACCATATTTACCGGCCTGCTTATCATCACCAGCCGAAAAAAAGCGATCACGCAGGTAGTGGGCTACCTCGTGATGGAGAACGGCATCTTCACGTTCGGCTTCGCGGTGATGCCGCATGCCCCCTTCGTGGTGGAGCTGGGCATCCTGCTGGACCTGCTGGTGGCGGTGTTCGTGATGGGTATCATGATCCTGCACATCAGCGCCACCTTTGACCATATCGATATCAGCCGCATCAGCGCATTGGGAGACGAATGATCACGCTTCTTATCGCGCTGCCGGCAGTTGCGGCCCTTGCCGCCGTGCTGATAAAAAACCATGCTTCACGCCGCCGCCTGCTGATCGTAACCGCATTGCTGCACCTTTGCATTTCGGTAGCCGCGCTGAACCATAGCGGCGGCATCGATGGCTGGCTGGGGCTGGATAGTATCGGCATGGTGTTCCTCGGCATCACCAGCGTCCTTTTCCTCGCCGCATCGGTCTACGCGGCGGGCTATCTGGCGGCCGAAGAAGAGAAACATCCGCCCCGGCACGATTTCATCGAGTCGAGAACGGTCTTCGCCAACATGCCAGAGGCCATTTTCACCGCCTGCCTGCTGCTGTTCCTTTCCACCCTGACGATGGCCTGCGCCGCGCAGAATTTCGGACTTCTTTGGGTGGCGATCGAGGCGACGACCCTGGCTACCACGCCGCTGATCTACTACCACCGGCATCACCGTTCGCTGGAAGCGGCATGGAAATACCTGCTGGTCAGTTCGGTCGGCATTGCGCTGGCTTTGCTGGGCACCATGTTCCTCGCCGTATCCGCCATGAGGCCCGATAGCCTGGAAGTATCGATGTCGTTGGGCGATTTTCTGTCGGCCGCGCCGCGGCTTGATCCCATGTGGCTTAAAGGGGCGTTCATCTTTCTGTTGATCGGCTATGGCACCAAAATGGGCTTGGCCCCCATGCATGCATGGCTGCCAGACGCGCACAGCGAATCCCCCTCTATCGTCTCCGCACTGCTTTCCGGTGCCCAGCTCAACTGCGCGTTCCTGGGCATCGCCCGCGGCCTTGAGGTCTGCGCCGCCGCCGGCCAAGGCCCCTTCGCGCGCGAACTGCTGGTCTGGTTCGGCATAGTCTCCATGGCGGTGGCGGCCACCTTTATTCTCGCGCAAATGGATTACAAGAGGATGCTGGCCTACAGCAGCGTGGAACACATGGGGATTCTCGCGCTTGGCACCGGGATTGGAGGCGCGGGTCCGTTCGGGGCGATGTTGCACGCGATAAGCCACTCCGTCACCAAGGGAATGCTTTTCCTTCTTGCGGGCAACATTTTGGCCATTTACAAATCGAAGTCGGTCCACGATGTTACCGGCATCCTTAAAATATCCCCGGTGAACGGCGTGCTTTGGCTCACCGGCCTCTTCGCCATCGCCGGTTCCCCCCCGTTCGGCTTGTTCATCAGCGAGGTTACCATTTTGCGTGCGGCGCTCGAAGGTGGCCGCACGGTGGTTGCGGCACTTTTTCTCATCCTGCTCGCGCTGGTGTTCATCGGCATGGCCTCGCCGATGCTTTCAATGGCTGGCGGCCCGCCGGGGAAAACGCATCCGGAGAACCGTTCGCCGTCCACCATTATCCCGGTGGCCGTGCTGGCCGGATTGGCGGTGGTGTTGGGCCTTTGGCTCCCCGGCCCGTTGCTACAGGCGTTGCACAGCGCCAGCCGTTTGCTGGGAGGGGCATGATTTGAGAAACCGTCTCACCCTGCGCAATGCCGAAGCGGCGCCGCTGACAGCCATTGAGGCGTTTGGACCGGCCGCTTTCACCGAACGTGTCCAACGCGACATCAAAGCCGGGTACCGCCTTATCTCGCTCTTTGCGCATAAGGCATCCTCGCAAAACAACCGGCTTTACGCCGTTATCGCCTATGACGACGACGGCATTATCCGCGTGACCGCAACCGATGTGGCCGACACATTCGAATCCCTCACCCCCGCTACGCCGCAGGCCCACCTGTTCGAGCGGGAGATCTTCGAGCAAACCGGCATCGTCCCCAAAGGGCATCCGTGGCTTAAGCCGGTCCGTTTCATCGCGGCTTCCCCCGAAGAGGCGGGAGTGATGAAATTCCACCGCGTGGAGGGAGCCGCCGCTCACGAGGTGGCCGTCGGTCCGGTGCATGCGGGTATCATAGAGCCGGGACACTTCCGCTTTCAGTGTGAAGGTGAAACTGTCCTGCACCTGGAAATATCGCTGGGATACCAGCATCGCGGCATTGAACGCGCCCTGAAAGACGGGCCGGACAAACGAAGCATCCACTATCTGGAAACCGCGGCGGGAGACACCACCGTGGGCCACGCCACCGCATGGTGCCAGGCACTGGAATCGCTGGCAGGTGTGGATATTTCTTTCCGCGCGCGCGCCATCCTTGAAATCGCGCTGGAGCTGGAGCGGCTGGCCAACCAC
>JAKAGL010000031.1 GCA_021815535.1 bacterium | reverse complement strand
CCGCCTCAGGAGTTACCGCTTCCAACGGCACCAAGGTGGCGGGCGCCACCTCTGGCGGCGCAATCACCGGCCTTACGAACGGGGTTATTCATTACTTTGTCGTCACGGCGGTAAACGCGGGGGGCGAAAGCAATATCTCCTCCCAGGTATTCGCCAGGCCGATCCCCGGCGGGACGTGGACAACAAAAACCTCAATGGTTAATCAGCGCGATAACGCCGCCAACGTGGTCTTGAATGGAATGGTCTACGTTTTGGCCGGGGCGCCCGCCGGGACCGGCATTCTCGACTCGATGGAGGCCTACGACCCGTCCACCGATTCATGGGCGGCAAAGGCCGCCATGCCGGCCTGGTCTTCGGTTCCCATCTACTGCCCCTGGACAGGCACTCCCGGTATTCCGGCCTACCGGTACGGACCTGCCGCGGCGGCGGTCAACGGCTTTATATACCTCATCGGCGGAACAAGGCTTGTTAACGGCGGCGGCCCGATATACCCGATAGCCGTATACGATCCGGTGGGGGATAGCTGGTCGTCAACGGTTCCGGCGACTGCGGCAACTACGTCGGCAGGAACCGCCGGTCAAACGTTGGCCCCTTTCCCGACTGGCCGGTGGGGATTTGACGTTGCCGTCGTGGATGGGCTGGTTTATGCCATCGGCGGGTCGGTGCAGGTCAACGGGGGCGTAACCACCGCCAACGGTACAAAGGTTGCCGGGGCGGCAAGCGGGGCAGCCATCACCGGCCTCACCAACGGGACAAACTATTCTTTTATCGTCACGTCGGTGGACGGTTCCGGCAACGAAAGCGCCGCGTCGAATGAGGTTTCCGCCACGCCGGAGACCGCTTATGCGGCAGGGTCGATTCCCGCCGATCTGAGCACTGTGGCGGGGGACGGGCAGGCAACCGTAAACTGGACCGGGGTGGCCGGGGCCGTTTCCTACAACGTTTATTATGATACCAAGCCGGGGGTGACGACCTCCAGTACGGCAAAGGTGACCGGTATTGCCGACCCGACCGTTACTAGTACAATTTCCGGCCTCACCAACGGCACAAAGTATTATTTTATCGTCACGGCGGTGGATGGCGCCGCCGCCGAAACCGCCGCGTCGGATGAAGTTTCCACCATGCCGCAGGCCGCGCCTGGCGGAACCGTTCCGGCAGTAAGCGCCATAACGGGAGGGGATGGGCAGGTGACCTTGACCTGGGCCGACACGGGCGCGGCATCCTACAATGTCTATTACACCACGTCCACAAACATCTACTATGGCAATGTGGAGGTGTACGACCCCGTGGCGAACACCTGGACGGAGAAAACCCCGATGCCGACACCGCGGTGGGGATCGACCGTTTCAACGGTGAACGGCCTTATCTATGCGATAGGCGGCTGGGGCGGATGGCCGGAGTTATCGCTGGTGGAGATATACGATCCCGGCACAGACACCTGGTCCACAACGGTTCCCTCAAACCCCGCAACTTCGGCCCTCGGCACAGCCGGGGCGGCGTTGGCCCCTATGCCGACGGCTCGCGATGACTTCGGCTTTTCAGTGTTGAACGGCACGATCTATGCCATTGGCGGCGATATCAACACGTTTGACAATGCCGCCCGCATCCCCTGTTGCTCAACGGTGGTGGAGGCATACGATACCGTGACGAATACCTGGGCGGCAAAAACGGCGATGCCGACACAGCGTGACGACTTTGACGCTTCCGTGGTGGATGGGGTGATCTATGCCATTGCGGGAAGCCGCGACGGCATATTCTCCGGGGCCACAACGGTCAGCCCCGACCCCGCTTTGGATGCGGCCTGGATGGCGGCCAACAATGGCGGATTCTCTTTGACAACGGTCGAGGCATTCACCATTTCCGATATTCCCGTTCCGGGCGGGGTGGCGGCCACCGCCGGGGCAAACCAGGCAATGCTCAGTTGGAATGCGGCGGCTGGTGCCACTTCCTACAATATATACTGGTCAAACAAAGCCGGGGTTTCCACCACCGCCAACAGCACCAGGAAAACCGGCGTCACCTCCCCCTATACCCATACCGGCCTCACCGCTGGAACGTGGTATTACTATGTTGTCACAGCCGTTACCGCATCCGGCGAAAGCCTCCCTTCAAATGAGGTCGCGGTAAAACCATAGGTTGCCGGCAATGGATAACCCTCCATGAATGGCTTATGCCTTTTCTCATATCAGGCAGGCTGGGCAAGGCGCAAATGCGGTTTTAGCAAAAAAATATTTTTCCATTTACAGCGGAATGATGCTGTACTATACGGCACCGATGTCACAGTATGTTGTCATTGCGCAAAACCTGAAAGAGGGGATTCTTTCACCTCTGGGACTTGGTTCCATTGGCCTGATCTTTTCACTTTTTTTGCTTCACTTCATTGAAGGCTACATGGGCTCGTTCCATGTTCTGGCCATCGGCTGGGGGCTGTTTTTCATCATCGTCTTGCTGTACCGGCGCCCGCTGATCAATGAAAATCCCGTGTGGAGGCTGCTTTTCCTTTTTGTGGGGGCATTCGTCAGCCTGCGGTACATCATCTGGCGCACCACCGATACCTTGCAATACACCGGCCCGCTGGATTTCATCGCCATGACCGTTTTGTTCCTTGCCGAATGCTACGCGATCATGATCCACATGATGGGGCTTTTCATCAATGCATCCCCCCTGGAGAGCCGGGTGATCCCCCTTTCCGCGGATACCGGCGCCTATCCCACCGTCGATATATTGATCCCTACCTACACCGAATCGGAAGACCTGGTGAAAGCAACGGCGACGGCGGCCAAGCAGATCGATTATCCGGCCGACAAGATGAACATCTACATTATCGACGACGGCAGCACCATCGCTCGGCGGAACGACATCCATACGTCCGCCGAAGCGTGGAAGAGGCATTATGTCCTGAGGAAAATAGCCGACCGGGTTGGCGTGAAATACCTGACCCGCGAGACGAACAGCCACGCCAAGGCGGGGAACCTCAACGCCGCGCTGGCGAACACGAACGGCGACCTGATCCTGATCCTGGATTGCGACCATGTGCCGACCCGCGATATCCTGAAAAACATGGTCGGAAGGTTCTTGGCCGATCCGAAGCTCTTTCTGGTGCAGGCCCCCCACTTCTTCATCAATCCCACCCCCGTGGAGAAGAATGTGACCAATGTCGGGAACGTATCGTCCGAGAACGACATGTTCTTCCGCACCATGCATTTGGGATTCGATTCGTGGAACAGCAGCTATTTCTGCGGTTCGGCCGCGCTGTTGCGGCGCAAGCATCTTGAGGAAGTGGGCGGGATCAGCGGCGAAACGATCACCGAAGACGCCGAAACCTCGCTGAAACTGCACGCCAAGGGCTATCACAGCGTGTATATCAGCCGGCCGATGGTCTGCGGCCTCCAGCCCGAAACGTTCAACGACTATGTAACCCAGCGTATCCGGTGGGCGCAGGGGATGGTTCAGATATTCATCATGCACAACCCGCTTACCATCAAGGGGCTTTCCTGGCCGCAGCGCATCGCGTATTTCAATTCCTGCGTGTTCTGGTTCTTCGGCGTGCCGCGCATGGTGTATTTCCTTGCGCCGGCGCTCTTTCTTATGTTCGGGCTGAAGGTGTACCATGCCACCCTCATCCCGATCCTCGCCTATGCGATACCGCACCTGTTGAGCACCTTTTTCATCATGGACTTTTTGTACGGCCGTTCCCGCAAGCCGCTGTTTTCGGAGATCTACGAAACGGTTCAGGCATTGTTTCTTCTTCCCGCGGTGTTATCGACCATTGTTCACCCGCGGCGGCCGACGTTCAAAATCACCCCCAAGGGGCAGACCAACCTTTCCGAATCGCTCAACCCGCTGGCCATTCCGTTCATCATCATCATTTTCATCAATTTATTCGCGCTGAGCGAGGCGGTATACAAATGGATCAACTTTCCCATCTACCGTGATGTTATCGCCGTGACCGGCGCGTGGTGCCTTTACAACTCGTTCCTGGTGATCATTTCGATGGGGGCTTTCTGGGAGCGCAAACAGGTGCGCTACTACCACCGCATTTCCGCCAGCGGCAAGGTGGAGGCGTTCTTCCCCCGCATGGATTACCGCTGCGTGGGCGAATTGAAGGACGTATCGCTGGCCGGCCTGGGCTTTGACGCCGAACTGCCGTGGGAACCCAAGCCGAACGAACCGGTTCATTTGACCGTAAGCAACAGCGATGGCACCGTCTTTGAGTTCGACGCCACGGTTCCCCGCGCGTTCAAACGGGGCGAGCGGTATTTCCTCGGCTCCCTCCTGCCGTTGAATTATGAGACGTTTGCCAAGACCGTCGGGTTTGTGTATGGCGACAGCCAGCGATGGGTTGAATACTGGAAAAAAACAGAATTGCCGGGCAACTCTGCCAACCTCATCTCGGCCTTCTTCTTTCTTGGCATAAAAGCCGTTTTTGAAATCATTTTTGTCTCTGTTAAGATTTCCATTGTAAAAGTAAGGGAAGCGGCATTGTTGCTGCGTGCTCAATATATGGTCAATTCGGAGAGTGGGGAGACTACCGATGCTTAGGCGATTTGTGTTGTTGGGTGTTCTGTTGGTATGGGGCGTGGATGCGGCCCAGGCGGAGAAACTGACGCTTCCGCTGAACAAGCTTATTCCGGATAAAATGGTCGAGCTGAAATGCACCTCGGCGTCGCGCACCGCGTATCTGCCGATACCGGACCGGTGGCAGGTGAAATCCGCCCGGTTGAACATCCACTACGTGAACTCAACCAGCCTGCTCAAGGATATGTCCCAGCTGGCGGTCATCGTGAATGACTCAAAGGTTGGGCAAACAAAGCTCAGTCCCGAGTTTCCCGAGAACAACATGGTGGTCGATATTCCCCCCGGCATACTGAAGGCGGACTACAACGAAATACTGTTTCAGGCCGCACAGCATTTCAAGAAGGAGGGGTGCGAGCTTCCCTGCTCCCCCGACCTGTGGACCTATATAAACACGAACCTCTCTTCCATCGAGGTCGAGTACGAAAACAAGCCGATTCCGCTGAACATCCATTCGGCCGCCGAGTATGCCTTTGACGCGCGCATTATTACGGAAAACGTGGTTAATCTGGTGCTGGAAAACACCTCGCAGGAAACGGTCACCGTCGCCGCCATCGTGGCTTCGGGCATTGCGCGGAAATTTCAATACCGGCCGGTCAATTTCACCGTGTCCCAGGCCGTGGTGCCGGGGCACGATAACGTGCTCATCGGCCGGAAGGAATTCGTTGAACAGATGATGGGGGGCTATCAAACCGATATCCCCGTCACCGAGCCGATGGTGAAAGTGGTGCCGTTGCCCTATAGCCAGGATGGCAAGGTGGTCCATGACCCCGGCCACGCGCTTTTCATCGTGACCGGCCTCACCACCGCCCATTTGAAAATGGCCGCGGAAACGATGGCGGTCATGAATTTTCCCTTCCCGGGATCGGACGAGATACGGGTGCGCGAGTTCCGCCTGCCGGACGTCACCATGTACAGCGGAAAAAACATCATCACCACGGAAAAACAGCACCGCTTCCGCTCGCTTGATTTCAACACGCATACCTTCCGCGGCATGCAGCCGGCCCCCGCCGAGATCACGTTCCGCCTGCCGCCGGACTTCATGATCAAGCAGAACGAATACGCCAAGATCAACCTCAACTTCTCGTATGGCGCCGGGATGCGCCTTGATTCGGCGTTGAATATCATGGTCAATGATACCCATGTGCGGGCCATAAATTTGTCAAACTCGGCCGGCGATTCAATCAGCGATTACAAGGTTGAGCTTCCCACGTACCTGTTCAAGCCGGGGGTGAATGTGCTGAAGTTCGTTGCCATCCTCACGCCGGTGGCAAAAGAGTGCGATATCGTTCAGCCCGACAGTTTCTTCCTCACCGTGTTCGACAACTCGTCATTCTACATCCCTTCGATGCCGCACCTCATAGAGATGCCGAAGGTTGAGCTTTTCATGCTCAACGGGTTCCCGCTCACCCGCTGGCCCGACGGATATGAAAGCTTCATCCTGATGGCCTCGAAGGACGACAACACCGTCGAGGCGGCGTTGAACGTCATCGGGCTGATCACCCAGAAGAACGGATACCCCCTCTTCGGCGTTGAACTGGGGTATGCCATGCCCCCCAACTGGAAGGGAGAGATCCTGGCGATGGGGGATGTTGCCTCCATCCCGGCAAATCTGATGAGTCCGGCCCCGCTGAAACTCGCGGCGGTGTCTGAAATGGCCTATCCCGTCAACAGGACCCAGGGATGGGAAGGGGGCGGCACCTCGTACGCCACTGTGAAAGAGACCGGCAGGTTGGCGGATAGCAGCGGCCTGGTCATGGAATACGAGTCGCCAATGAAGAAGGCGCGCACCGTTGTTACCTTGACCGCCAATACCACAGCCGGCCTTTTGGACCTCTCCAAGGCATTGCAGGATGCCGGCGTGCAGAGCCAGCTGAAGGGAAACCTTTCGATAATATCGCTTACCCCGCCGGACTACCGCGTTGATTCCATCGGCACGGGCGATCTGTATCTGACCGGCAAAAAAGGCGAGGTCACCAAGCTGGAATACTTTGTGTACAACAATCCGTATCTTTACTACGTGATCGGGGCGGTGATGTTCGTCGTTGTCGCCATCGTGGTGATGGGTACGGCCCGCCGCTTCCGGCTGGCAAGGACCGCCGAAAAGGGGATCGTCGAGAGACGGCCGGTCATGCGCCAGTTCCGTGACATGTTGCGGGAGATGTTCCTGCGTAAACCGGGCAGGTAGGTCCGGTGGCTGGGCACTGGCGGGGATGGGTGATGGCGGCGTTGCTGATCATGGCCGCCCTCATCGGCGGTGTGGCGTCTGCCGCCGCCGAACCCGCCGCGCCCCCGCCTGGCGGGAACTTGTGGGAGCAGTATAAGACAAACTTCATCACCGTTGACGGGCGGATCATTGATTTCTACCAGGAGCAGGGGAGCCATTCGGAAGGGCAGGGCTACGGCCTGATTCTTGCCGTGACCAATGGCGACAAGCAGGCGTTTGATACCATTTGGCGGTGGACCAAAAGCAATCTCCGGGTGCGGCATGATTCGCTGTTTGCCTGGTATTGGGGCAAGCGCAACACCGGCGCCTGGGATGTAGTCGATTACAACACCGCCACGGATGGCGATATTCTCATCGCCTTCGGCCTCTTAAAGGCATACCAAAAATGGGGCGGTGAAGAGTACCGCACGGAGGCGCTGAAAACAGTGGCGGATCTGCGCACCCGGATGGCCGTGGATTGGCACGGAAGAACGGTGCTTCTGCCGAGTTATTACGGATTCGGGGTTTCAGCCGGGATCGTTCTCAACCCGTCATACATCGTGTTTCCCGCATACCGGCTTTTTGCCGCGTTTGACGACCGCGGTTTCTGGGAAAAGCTGTACCATGACGGCTATTACGTTATTTCAAAATCGTATTTTGGGACCAATCCGCTTCCCCCCGATTGGATCGTCATGTATGAAAGCGGCGTCGATATTTTCAGGGAGAAAGGAAGCCTGTTTGGTTTTGACGCGGTGCGGGTGATTTTGTATCTGGCGCAGGAGAAGACCCGCCAGTTCGAGAAAGGGACCGCATGGATGTTCGATCAATTTCAGCGCACCGGGGAACTTCCCCTTTGGGTCGATCTTGATAAGAACAGCCTCGCCATCGCCGGCGCCAACGCGGGGATATATGCCAGCTTCGCCGCGGCGGCCCGCAGCCTCGGGAAAACGGATGTGGCGGCGAAATTGGCGGAACAGGGGCGGAAATGCCTGGATGGGGAAAAGGGCCAAAATTACTATTCATTCTCTCTTTATCTGCTGGGTACTTCCGGCGCCCTTGAGGTGAAAGACTGATGTGGTTTGACCGCTGAAACGGGGCATGGGATTCATAGTGCGATATAATGTGGCATCTTTTCCCGGCGGGTGTAAAACGATGATTGAACTTGGCAGTTAAATGGGGCAGACTGTAAAGTGACAGGGGAACTTCCAAAGGTTGATAAATGTCAAACCGGTCCCAAACCGGGGCGGTTTTTCAGCCGTAGACTGGCGAGCGGCTGGAGTGGCATGAAGGGAATTGGTTTTTTATTTTTTGAGGTATACCGTGGCTGCCGAAGAAAATGACAAATCCGAGAAGTGGGAGCAAGACCAGAATATCGAAGACTTCCTCGAACAGCGGAAGAAACTGGATGCCCAGTTCGAAGAGAAATTCACCAAAGTCCTGACCGTCATGTTCACGGACCTGAAGGGTTCCACCAGCATGGCTGAGGCGTCGGGCGATTTGGCGACCCGTATGGTGCTCAAGGCCCAATTCGAGATCATTAACGCGGCTCTTGCAAAGAATAACGGCACTTTGGTGAAGACCATCGGCGATGGCACGCTTTCCCACTTCCCGACGGCGCAGGACGGCATCCGGGCCGCGGCCGCCATCCAGCAGGGGATGGACGCTTACAACGCCACCAGCGGCAGCAAGGTGCCGGTCATCATCCGTATCGGCCTGCATACCGGCAAGGTTATTTTTGAGCAGAAAGACATCTTCGGCGATGTGGTGAACACCGCGTCGCGCTTTGAATCGTCCGCCAACGGCGGCGAGATCTATTTTTCGGAAGAAACGTACAACGCGCTTGAGAATAAATCGGAAATCTATTGCCGCTATATCAAGATGGCGACCCTCAAGGGGAAGAAAGAGCCGGTAAAGGTTTTTAAAGCCTTCTGGAATCCCCAGGAAGCGGAGAAGGACAAGAACTCGAAGGAAGAGGAAGTGGTGGTGAAGGATGAGGGGATGCCGGTGGCCCTCAAATTTGTTATCGCCATCATTCTGGCCGTCGTGGTGGTGTTTGGCGGCATTCAGATGCGGTCATTCCTCAACAAACAGGTAAATGTTGACGAGAAGCGCTCCATCAACCAATCGGCGGCGCCCGAGCAACATAACGAGACCCCCCAATAGCGGCCGGAAGTTGTGCTTCCCGGTCAAAGTTTTAAAGTAACCAAAAAATGCTGATCTGGGGTTTCTATTTCGTGGCAAAGATCATCCTGAACTTTCAGGGGGTGCTCCGGCTCGATATCCCCTGGAATATCGCCTTCGCTTTGTTTCTGCTCATCCCGCTTCCCAAATGGCTGCATAAACACGCCCCCGTGCGTTGGACATATGCGTTGTTGATAACCGCCTTGGCGGTACTCCTGCTCTGGCGCGATTCATGGCTTCCGCCCCTCATGGATGCCATCGCGTTGGTCAAGCAGCAGGGCTTGCCCCAGAAGGAGTACATCCTCAACTTTGTATCCCGTTACTACAACGACCGGATGGCGGGCTGGGCGGCCGGACTGTTTCTGGCCTGTTACATTGTCAACCGCTTTGTAAAACTGGTTCCCGTTGCCGTGGTTACCATGATGGTTCTTGTTCCACTCAACATGATGACGGCGCCCGACTCAAGGGAAATGAATGCGAGCGTCGACGGCTTTTACGAAAGCGAGTCTACCCGCATTGTTGAAATGCAAAAGCCCGCAGGCCAAATAAACTTCGATATCGTGTTCCTGCATGTCTGCTCGCTTTCGTGGGACGACCTCAAGCAGGTCGGTTTGGAAAACCACCCGTTCCTGAAACAGTTCCAGTATCTGTACCGGGATTTTGACTCGGTCACCACCTACAGCGGCCCCGCCATGATCCGTATGCTGAAATCGAATTGCGGGCAAGAGCCGCACAGCGCCATCTACAACGAAATGCCCAAAGAATGCTATACGGTCAATGCTTTAGAGCGGATAGGGTATAAACCGTGGGTTGCGCTGAATCATAACGGCGTGTACGGGGATTTTGCCAAGGAGATGGTGCGGTACGGCCGCCTCGCCACGCCGCCGATGGATATCAGCGCGGTTCCCGCCAATCAGAGGATGTTCGACGACAGTCCCGTGCATGACGATTACGGCGTGCTCGATCAGTGGTGGAACGAGCGGCTCAAATCGGACCGGCCCGCCGTGCTTTATTACAATACGGTCAGCCTCCATGACGGGTCGCATTGGGCGACCGACCGCGCCTGGTTCAAGAAGGACCGGAAGGCGCTCGATTATGAGTTTACTTCAAAGCTGTTCGACGATCTGGGCAAATTCTTCGCGCTTCTGGAAAAAAGCGGCAGGAACGTCGTGGTGGTATTCGTGCCGGAGCACGGCCTCGCCCTGAGCGGGAGCACCACCCAGGCTCCGGGCCTGCGCGACATCCCGTTGCCGGGCATTACCAATGTCCCCGTGGGGATCAAGCTGATCGGTGAAGGGTTCAACGGGCGCCCGTTGCACCAAACCATCATAGACAAGCCGACGAGCTATTTGGCCGTCGCCTACCAGCTGTCGTTCTTTCTCAAGAGAAACCCTTTCAATGCCGATGGCATGATCCCGCGGCGGATGCTGGATGAACTTCCCGCAACCGAGCATGTGGCGGAAAACCAGGACGCCAAAGTGATAAGAAGCGGGCAGAAATATTATCTGCTTGCCAAAGACACCAACTGGGTCGAGCTTCAGAAAAGCGAAGTCGAGTAACGGGACTTTCGGCTTCACGCCGCGCCGCGCGGTTCTGGGGGATCAATGCCGATATTCCGTCATTGAATGTCCGGCCGGAAATATGGCGGGTAACGCGCTATTTCCGTTTCAGATCCCATGACATATAGAACGTCAGATAGACCTGCCAGTGGCTGTTCGATATCCACACCGGATTTGACTGCGGGCCGTCAAATTCCTCAAGCCAATAATGGTCGACCCCAAACGTAAAGTAGGATTTCCTGAATTCCAATCCCGCCGCGGGTCCTTTGGTGTCGTAGTAGCCGCGATTTATATTGCGGGTACGGTAACGGTATTCCACATAGGTGATGAAAGGGATGTTGCCGGGAAGAGAGAACCACTGAATGCCCTGGTTTACGAACCCCATCATGCTGTTGCCGCTGTAATTGTCGTTGTCGGCGGTCGCCTGCGCCCAAACGGTGCCGGGAAGCCCTTCGGCCCACGTTAATTTGTTGGGGATCTCCCACGTGTAGTACAGCGTGGCGTAGTACTGGATGCGGTTGGAATCTGAGCCGACGATGGGATCGAAGACGTGGCGTTCCCAGTAGTAGTCCGCGCCCACCGTGACGTAATCCCAACGAAGTTCCACGCCGACGGCCGGACCGCCGGTATCGAAGTATTCCGGCTTATAGGTCCGCGTGCGGCGGCGGAATTCGGCATAGGTGACGAGGCGGGCGTCGGTGGGGAGCGTCAGCCACTGTATTCCCTGGTTGACAAATCCCATGGCCGACGAGTTTGCCCCGTTCAGCCTGTCGTCATCGTAGGTCAATCCCCCCCAGATCGATCCGGGGTAGCCTTCGACTTCGTATGCGTTTGCCTTCGGCGCGGGGCACAACAACAGCCCCAAAAGCATGAAAAAGGCGATTTTCTTAATGATGACCTACCCCCTTTATTCCCGTTAACCAGCGCCCAATTTTACCCAATTTTCCGGCAATTTCGCAATTAAATCTGTTATCGGATCCCCTCCCGCATTCCGGTAGAAGGTTGCTTTTGCACCCCGGTACGTTGACATGCGGGGCGAAGGGTAAAAGAATAAAGGCATGGAGTTGAAGAGGGCGGCGCCGTTCTGCCGCCCTGCTTCAGGAAGAAGGTGAGTTGTATGAAGTATGGTGATTCCCGCAAAGAGGAAATGTGGGTTTGGTTCCACGAAAACTTTGCCGCCCCGGATGAATGCGATCCGGCGATGAGCGCCGAACATGGTTATCAGTATGTGTGTGGCGGCCCCTACAACGTCGATGACGTGCTTAACACCGCCTTTGGCGAAAAGTTTCCGCCGCCGCTGATAAAAGAGGTGGCTGACGACCTTGAAGCGGAATCGACAGAGTGGATCGTAAAACAGGGATACGCCATGTGAGGGCCGCAACCGCCTGACGGCTTTTTTCCCGCGCCGGTGGCGAAAGGGGAGTTGTGTGCCCGGATGGCCCGCATGAAGGCTCTTTATTCCTTTCTTCCGGGGTATGGTGATATTCTCCATGCATCCTATGATGCACAATGGCAATTTTCCGGAATCGGTTGGCGCGCGGGGGGTACGCGCCGTGCGCACCGGCTTGTTCCTGATACTGGAAGCGGGGCGGTCGTTCGTCCGCAATAACCAGTTCGAAACCGCCGCCGCGCTCGCCTATTACGGCTTTTTCGCGATGATCCCGCTGTTGTTGCTGGCTGTGCTGATGCTTGGCAACTACATCATCGGTTCGCACGAGGCCATGATCGGGATCGACGCCCTCACCCGCCAGATCTTTCCGGAGTTCAGCAAGGTCATTATCAGGGAAGTGCACTCGCTGTCTCACAGCGCCAAGAGGTGGGGGGTGTTCGGCCTCATCGCGGTGTTCTGGGCCGCCACGCCGCTCACCGGTGGCTTGCGCGCCGCATTCAAGGAGATCTTCCGTGTGGAGCGGCGCATTTCCATTCTCCGCGGCCTGTTGTTTGATGCGGCGGCCGTGGCCATTATCCTGGCGCTGTTTGTGGCGCTCACGGTCAGCAACATCGGTTACTCGGTGGTGCAGGCCCGGTTCCTGAACAGTGTGCCATCGCCGTACCGCATCAGTTACGCCATCGGCCCGTTCCTGGTCATTCTCGTTTTTCTTGCCATCTTCTATTTTCTCTTTTCCCCCCGCATCCCCGCGCGCCACCTCGCCATCGGCACCTTTGTTACCGCCGTCGCGTGGGTCGCCATGAAGGGGATATTCTCGGTCTTCATCACCGTCAATCCCGCCTACGGCGTGGCTTTTGGCTCGCTCAAGGCGGTTTTTGTGGTTATCATGTGGGTCTATGTTTCGTTTATCGTGATACTGTTCGGGGCCGAGCTGATGGCCGCCCTCGGCATGAAGGATGCCTTGTTGCTGAAAGAATTATTCGCCTCCTCCGCCCGTTTCCGGCGGCGGGAAAAACTGTTGCGGACGTTCATTCAATCCTTCGCCGAGGGGGATGTCATCTGCCGCGAAGGGGAGCGTGGAAACAGCATGTTTTATGTTATTGAGGGCGAAGTGGAGATCAGTCAGCCAGACGGGCCGCCGCGGCGGGTGGGCGCGAAAGAGTTTTTCGGCGAGGTCGCCATGCTGCTGGGAGGGGCGCGGTCGGCCACGGCAACCGCGGTGTTGCCGTGCCGCGCGATAGAGGTAACGCGCGAAAATTTCAGCAAGATCGGCGTGCTCGATCCAGCCATCAACGCCGCGCTGTTGCGCCAGATGGCGGTGCGGCTGAAACGGCACGAACGGGGTTCGGAATAGCCCGGTCATGAGCCGTCATTTCATCACTCTCCTCAAAGGCTTTTTTGCCCTCCTGCTCCTGTCGGCGGCCGCCCTTTTATATTGGGAATACCGTACGGAAGGGCTGACGCCGGGCCAATTGACGGGGCAGGTGAGGGATCTGGGCATGTGGGGGCCACTGTTGTTCGTGGCGAGCTATGCCCTTCTTACCGGGGCGGGGTTTCCCGCGGTTTTTCTTTCCACCCTGGGGGCGCTGGTCTTCGGCAAGTGGCTCGGCACCGGGCTTAACATGCTTGGCGCGATGGGAGGCGCAACCATCGCCTTCGTGTTCTCCCGTTTCCTGCTCAGGGATTTTTTCCAACGCCGGGTTTTTAAGGAGAACCCGTGGTACGCCCGCTTCAACGAAGGGGTGCGGCAAAACGGGTTTTATTACATCCTTCTTGTCCGGTTGATACCGCTTTTCCCGTTCAACGGCATCAATTTCGCGGCGGGAATAACCGATCTGAGCTACCGGCGCTATTTTATGGGGACGTTCCTGGGAATGTTGCCGCACGCATTCGTATACGCCAACGCGGTGGCGGAGGTGGGGGAATCGGCCGTGCACGGTTTCCGCATGACGGCCGGCCTTGCGGTATCGATAACCCTGCTTATTCTGTTCATCGTTGCGTCGATGCTGGTGAAGAAGACCATTGAACGGCGGCGGGGAAGCGGGCCGGACCGGGAACAGGGTTGATACCCGCTCCCGGCCCGGGGCTTCTCCGGTCATTGCCGGATGGATCCGTTTCTGCCGGATCCCCGGATTATTGGTTCCGCGCCATTTCCACGACCTCCCGGCTTCTCTCCTTCGGGGAAGACGGATGGAAGATGGCCCTTTGCATGAAAGACCGGTTCATGCAAAACGCGGTCACCAAAAATATCGCGCGTTTTTTCTCGCCCAGGATAACGGCGTAGTTTTTCGACGGGGCAAGGATGTAATGCCGTATTTCCCGCCTTCCTTCCATGCAACGGCGGTAAACAACCCCTTCCGCCGCATGGTTTTGGATCAGCGGTTTGATCCATGGGATCCGCTCGGCCCGTTCATAAATGGGCTTGCGGTCTCCATCGCCCCGCATATCGCTTTGCACCACGTGCCAAAAGCCTTCCATGTATTTGCCGTCCAGAAGCCTTTTATCCACCACGACCCTTTTTCCCATGAAGGTGGGCGGGGTGACGATGAAATCATCCTGGTACGTCCGGTAGGCCGTTCCGATAAACGCGTTCCAGTCCCCGTTATTTTCAATAACAGGCGGCAGGAACGAAAGCGGGCGCGGCAGGCGGATGGCTTTCACCTCCAGGCCGTCAAATCCGTCGATCGGGGCGATTCCCCATTCGTTTTTCGCTAAGTTCATAAGTTCTCCCGAGTTGCTAAAGTGTGCCCCCGCGCCGTTCCGTATCACGGGCAAAAAAGTGCGCGCGTAAACGCGGCCCGGCTGGAGGGAGTGTTGAGAGATCAGGGAGAGATCAGGCTGAAGGGGGGCGGGGGTCGGGTCCCGGCAGATAGCGGGGAACGGTCATCCGGTAGCCTGCGGCAACCGCCATTGTTCCATCCACGGCGCATGGGGCGGCGTGGATGTTCAGGGCAAGGTCATCGGTGGTGGGGAGACGGTCGTTCAGTCCGGTGGAAGAGGGGCCGCCGCTCTTGATGCAGCAACGCTCCATGCCGCAGGCGAGCGCCATCTGGGCTTTGCATTGGCATGTTTCCCCTATGTGGTGTTTGCAGGCGTTATCGCCGTCGCCGCGGTGGAGGGGGACCGTTTCGGCCTTGGCGCTCATGGTTGCGTGATGGCGCCGCCCCGCATCGACCGCTTCGGGCGGGGCCGCATGCCCGGCCGCGGCATAGGCATGGGCCGCGGTGTGCTCGCAGTGTTCCATGGCGGACGCAGGGGCGGCGCAAAGCGCCAGCAGGGCCGCGAAT
>JAKAGL010000255.1 GCA_021815535.1 bacterium | reverse complement strand
GGGATCTGGCTTCGGCCTTCCGTTAAGCTACGAGATCGTTAAAGCGCATGGGGGCGAGCTGTCGGTGGAATCGGAAGAGGGGCAAGGCTCGGCCTTTTACATCAAATTGCCCGAGATCAAGCCGGTGGCGTTGTTGTTTGGGGCGGATGCCGATACCAAGGAGGCTTTCAGGAAACTCTTGCCCTCCCTGAAAATGAAGCTGGTGGAGATCGAGGAAAGGGAGGATGCCGTAAGCATCATAAAGCATGACCCGCCCAACCTGGTGGTCATCGACTATACGGCGGTCACCTCGGAGAAACCGTTCTTGCTGGACCATATCAAGGGACATCTGGAATCGAGGGAGATCCCGGTGATCGTTATTACCACCGAGGATGAAAGCACGGAAGTCAAAAACGCGCTGTTCAATTCCCAGGTGGATGATTATGTGACCAAGCCTATTTCGGAAAACAAATTGTTCCCCCGCATAAACCGCTTCATACGCCTCGCCCTTTCCTGATGATGGCGGCTCCCGCGGGCCGGTTGCCAATTCCGGCGGGGCGGGTATATATTTCAAAACATCTCGTTTTATCGCCCGGTTATCCGGGATAATGATGGTGACACCCCGACAAAGGAGCCGCCGTGAGCCGTGACCGATTCGCCGTGATGGATATAGGCTCGAATACCGTCCGCATACTCGTTGCCGAAAGGACCGGCGCGGGATTCAAAGCCCTCCACAGCGCGCAGATCATCACCCGCCTGGCGGAGAAGGCGCATGACAACGGCTGGACTCTTTTGGACGGCGCGATGGCGAGGACCGTGGACGGCATAGCAAAACTCATCGATGGCGCGGCGGCGTACAAACCGTTCCGCATCTGCGCGGCGGCCACCCACGCTGTGAGGCAGGCCGCCAACAAGGAGGAACTCCTCGAACGTGTCCGCAAACGGTTCGGTTTCGGCCTCCACGTTATTCCGTGGGAGACTGAAGCGGCGCTCTCGCTTCGCGGCGCGGCGATGGTGCTTGGCGCAAACACCCCCGTGCTTTTGTTCGACATTGGCGGCGGCAGTACGGAATACATCTGCCGCGGCGCCGACGGCCGCATTCATGCCGAAGGGACTGCGCTGGGCGTGGTGCGCCTTACCGAAACGTACATCAGGCACGTCCCGCTGGTGATGGAAGAATACGCCCGGCTGGAGGCGTACCTGCGGACGGAACTGCGGGGCGTGACGGAAAAACTCGATCCGGCGCGTCCGTTCACCCTCGTCGGCACGGCGGGCACCGTTACGTCCATCGCCGCGATCATCCACAATATCGTACCGTTCGACCCGGAACGGATCAACAACCTTGTCCTGTTTCGCGATGCGGTGGCGGAACTGCTGCGCCGTCTTGGCGCGATGACCATCGCCGAGCGCTCGCAAATGGAATCGCTGCAACAGGGGCGGGAGGATCTCATCATTGCCGGCATCGGCCTCACGCTGGCGACCATGGAGGCATTCGGCGCCGACCGGCTGACGGTCAGCGATGCCGGTATCCGCGAAGGGCTGATGTTGGCCGCGATGCAGGACGAAGTGCCGGTGGATTGGTTATGAGGCCATTTTTTTACCTCGGCTGTTTCGTGCTGCTCGCCGCGTTTGGCGACGCGCACTACTTCGCCGTCAAGAAAGGGAACGAAAAATACCGCGCCGGGGATTTCGCCGCCGCCGAAAAGAATTATGCCGAAGCGCGCCAGAACAACGATTCCGCCACCGCCCGCTATGATCTGGGCGCCGCGCTGTATCAGCAAAAAAAATATGGCGAGGCCGCCAAACTGTTCGGCTCCGCCGCCGGATCTAAAACCGCCCTGGCCGGAAGATCGACGCTCGCTTATGCGGATGCCCAAAACGAGCTGGGCGGCGATCTTTTGAAAAAGGGGAATACCGATGCGGCGGAAAAAGATCTGGAGGGCGCCATCGCCGCTTACCGGAAAACGCTTCTTGCCGATCCGGCAAAGATCGAGGCAAAGCACAATATGGAGATAGCCCTGAAGCGGTTGGCGGAGCTGAAGGAAAAGCGGCAAAAGGACCAAAAGAAAGATAAGCAGGAACAGAAACAGCAACAGGACGGGAAGGGGAAAAACAACCCCAAGAACGGCAAAGACAGGCAGCCGGCCAAGGGGGATGATCAGCGGGGGCGGTCCAAACCGAACGAGGGGGATCAAAAACCCGGCCCCAATGGAATGACCAAGGAACAGGCCGACCAGATCCTGGCGAACCTGGCGCGGCGCGAGGACACGGCGAACCGTGAAAGGCGCCAACAAAAAATGCAGGAACGGGAAGTGGAGAAAGATTGGTGAGAACGAATCGAGCGGCGCTTGCGGTGATCGGCGGCAGCAAGGCGTATGACCTGTTGCGCGATAACGGATTCGGAAAAGAAGAAAAAAAGGAAATCGTCAAAACCCCCTATGGGCCGGCCGCGTCGGCGCGCCTGTTCCACGGCGACGGTTACCATTACTGGTTCATGTCGCGCCACGGTGAAAAGGGATACGATACCGCCGCCGCGTATGTGAATTACCGCGCCAACATCTGGGCCTTGAAAAAACTGGGGGTGGAGCGCATAGTCTCGTGGAGCGGGCCGGGCGCGGTCAATCCCGCCATCGCGCCGGGGGATTTTGCCGTACCGCACGACGCGATAGACATGACGCGGAACCGGGCTTCGAATTTTTTCGAGGGAACCGGTCTTGGCTTCATCCGGATGAGCGAGCCGTTCTGCCCCGAGATCCGCGCGGCCGCCATCGCAGGCATCGCGGCCACGGGCGCGGGTGCGCGCGACCGGGGGGTGTACCTTTGCACTGAAGGGCCGCGCCTGGAAACAGCGGCGGAAATAAAAATGTTCGGCCAGTGGGGCGCGGACCTTGTTGGCATGACGTTGCTTCCGGAGGCCTTCCTCGCCCGGCAGATGGAGATGTGTTATGCGGCGGTCTGTTATTGCACCAATTACGCCGAAGGAGTGGTGGCGCGTGATTTCCGCGAAGGGGAACTTTTTGAGGGGATGTTGAGCGCGGCGGAAAAGGAGAAAGTGGAAGACGCGGTGTTCCGCTTTCCGCATGTGATCGCCGAGACGCTGCACCGCCTGTCGCGGCGCGAAAGGGGGTGCAAGTGCGGCGTTGCGATGGAGCGCTACCGCCGCGAGGGACGCGCCGGCGACCTTTTGCAGTTGGCGAAGAGTTGCGCGAAGAAGTCTTGATCCAGTAAAAAAATAATAATATTTACGCATCATGTGAGTTTGCGAAATAGTGCTTGATTTTTCGATTTTCGGTATTATACTTTGCCATTGAATTGATGGCTTAATATCGGCGGGGGAATCATTGGATCGCATGACCGGCAGGCGTAATAACCCAACCATCCTCATTGTGGAAGACGATGATGTATTGCGGATGGTTCTGCGCATTGAGTTCGAAAAGAACGGTTACAAAGTGCGGGAAGCCGAGAATGGGCGCGCCGGGCTGACCTCTTTCGAGGAGATGCACCCCGACGCCATTATCACCGATATTGAAATGCCGGTGATGAATGGGATCAACTTTATCGCGGAAGTTCGAAAAGAGAACAATCAGGCCGAGGTTCCGATCATCGCCATTTCCGCTTCAAAAATCGCCAATGTGGGTGAA
>JAKAGL010000254.1 GCA_021815535.1 bacterium | reverse complement strand
TGCGCTGATACCCCTCGCGCGTGGCCTCGCTGTGCGCCGGTGGCGTCACGATCTGCAGGATCAGATACTGGTCGCCGGGAACGCGGCCGGGCAGGCCGCGGGGTCTTTTGGGTGATTAGCGCGGCACTGCGCCAACACCTGCTTGGCCCCCTCTTCGCACATGGCGGGGCAGTCGAAGGTCTCCCCGCCGAACGCGCCGCCTCCGGCCGGGAACACCGCCGCCACGATGAACAACGCGCCGGTCAGCGCGCGCCGGATGGTGGAGGAATGCCGCATCTGGTTATCCGTCCCGTTAAGGTTGTTTTGCAGGACCGTTTTGATCATAAGGCGCCCCTGGACGGGGTGGAGGAAAAATGGTGCCCGGGGATGGAGTTGAACCAACGGCACGAGGATTTTCAGTCCTCTGCTCTACCACCTGAGCTACCCGGGCACTCACGATGCAAAGACGTGTTGCAAGGTGCAGATATTAGCATCCCCGCGCGTGTTTTTACAAAACTTTTTTTGTTTCCCCGCCATCCGCCGGAGCCGGATCGCCGGCGGGTTCTTCGGCGGCCGTGTTGAACGGCTTGGTGTAATCGCATTCCTTGTTGGGGCACTTGAGGGTCTGCTCGCCCCCCTTCTTGCCGCCGAAGACGAGGAAAGGGCTGTGGCATTTGGGGCACGGCTCGTTCACCGGCTTTTCCCAGCTGACATAATCGCAATCGGGATACGCCGAACAGCCATAGAAGAACCTGCGGGCCTTGCTGCGGCGTTCCACCAGTTCCCCTTTGCCGCACTTGGGACATTTGATGCCCAGGGTGACCGGTTTGGTGGTTTTGCAGGTGGGGTAATCTTCGCAGGCGATGAACTTGCCGTAGCGGCCGGAACGAAGCGTCATGTCCTTGCCGCAGGTGGGGCACTTGTCGCCGGTCTTTACCGGTTCGGCCACGGTGACGCCGTCCTCCTTGAGCGGTTTGGCGTTGCGGCAGGCAGGATATGCGCTGCAGGCCATGAAGCGGCCGAAGCGCCCGTTCTTTATCACCATCGGGGCGCCGCACTTTTCGCAGATGACATCCGTCGGCTCTTCCATCACGCGCTGGGGCAACGCGGCATCGGCCTTTTCCAGCGCGGCGCTGAAGGGGCCGTAGAATTCGCGCAGAAGCTCGATCCAGTCCTTCCCCCCCTCCCCCACTTTGTCCAGCCCGTCTTCCATCTGGGCGGTGAACTGCAGGTCGAGGATGGTGGGGAAGTGTTCCAGCAGCAGGCCGGTTATCATCCGTCCCAGTTCGGTCGGTTTCAGGCGGCGTTCGTCCATCACCACATAATCGCGGCCGCGGATGGTCTCCATGATGCTGGCGTAGGTGCTGGGGCGGCCGATCCCTTTTTCTTCCAGTTCCTTGATGAGCGAGGCTTCGGTGTAGCGCGGGGGGGGCTGGGTGAAATGCTGGTTGGGCACTATCTCGGCCAGCTTCACCGCCTGCCCCTCTTCCACATGCGGGATCTTGTCTTCCGGCTCGGCCTCTTTATCCTCCTCGTCGTCCTTGTAGACCTTGAGGAAGCCGGCGAACTTGAGCTGCGACCCGGTGGACCGCAGGGTATATTTTCCTGCGGCGGTATCCACCGTGAGGGTGGCGATGACGGCGGGATTCATCTGGCTGGCGACAAAGCGTTTCCAGATGAGATCGTACAGACGGTACTCTTCCGAGGTGAGTATCTTCTTCAGCGATTCGGGGGTGCGCGTCACCGAAGTGGGGCGGATCGCCTCGTGCGCTTCCTGGGCCGATTTGCGGCTGGCGTAGCTGTTCGGCTTTTCGGGCAGGTAGTCGGCCCCGATCTGTTCTTTTATATAGGTACGCGCCTCGGCGACGGCGTCGTCTGATATGCGGGTGGAATCGGTACGCATGTAGGTGATGAGACCGGTCGTTTCGCCGTGGCCGATATCCATGCCTTCATACAGCTTCTGGGCAATGCGCATGGTGCGCCCGGCGTTGAAGCGGTGGCGCTGCGAGGCGGCCTGCTGCAAGGTGCTGGTGATGAACGGCGCGGCGGCGTTGCGGCGGCGGTCCTTCAGTTCGATGGAGGCGATCTTCAGCGTTTCGCGCCGTATCTCCTCCACCGCCGCGGCGGCGGCTTCCGCGTTGTCGATCTCGAATTTCTTGCCGTCGATCTGATACAGCTTCGCCGCGAAGGTCTCGCCCGCGGGATTGCCCAGCACGGCGTTGATGGACCAGTATTCCCGGGGGATGAAGGCTTCTATCTCGTTTTCACGGTCCACAATGATCCGCATCGCCACGCTTTGCACACGCCCGGCCGAAAGGCCGCTGCGCACCTTGGCCCACAGCAGGGGGCTTAGCTTGTAGCCTACCAGCCGGTCCAGCGCGCGGCGGGCCTGCTGCGCGCGCACCAGCGAATCGTTTATCTTGTGCGGCGTCTCGATGGCGGCCATGACCGCCTTTTTGGTGATCTCGTTGAACATCACGCGGTAGATCTTTTCCGGCGCGTTCACCACGTCGGAAATATGCTGCGCGATGGCCTCCCCTTCGCGGTCAGGGTCGGGGGCCAGATAGATGGTGTCGGCCCCTTTGGCGGCGGTCTTCAATTCCTTGATGACGGGGGCTTTCCCCTTGATCGTGACGTATTGCAGGGCGAAGTTGTTGTCCACATCGATGCCCAGTTTGCTGCGGGGAAGATCGCGGATGTGGCCGATGCTGGCCTTCACCTCAAAGCCGGAACCGAGATATTTGCGGATGGTGGAGGCCTTCGCGGGAGACTCGACGATGACGAGCTTATATCCCTTTTTCTTTGCCGTCTTTTTCTTCGCGGCGCTTTTCTGTTTTTTTTCTTTTTCTTTTTCAGCCATACCCGAACTTGTATAAGAAACTTCATGGCGCTTTGCAAGGTATATTTTTTTTTGCTTTCCGCCGGACAGGAGGATGTCCGCCACTAAAGTAAGGTAGTATAAAGCTGTTTGACTCGCTGTTTACGCAGGCGAAACGCCGGTGGCCGGCGAGAAAAAAGGGGGACGATGAAGCACGGAATTATTTTTATGGCGCTGGCGGCGTTTTTTGCGGCGGCCCCCTTTGCCGGCACAGCGCGCGCGGAGAAGGAAACGCCCCCGCCGCTTTCGTTCGAGCCGCTTGCGATACCCGATTCCGGCGCCGAGAAAAATGCCAACCTCTTCTCGCCGAAAGCCGTCACCTGGTGCTGCGGCGGCAAACGCGCGGAATACCCGCTGGAATACCGCGTGCTTCTGCGCGGCGGCGCGGCGGACAAGGACGGCCACATTGCCGGACTCATCACGAAGGCGGACGGCCTGCCGCTGAAGCAGGACGGCGTTTCCCCGCGAATCAGCCAAAATCCCGCCGCCAGCGGCCTGATAACCGCCGGGGGCGCCCACTATCTCTTCACCCAGTTTGAAGATACGCCGGGAGCCGTCTACCTTGCCGCGCTGGAAGCGGACAAGGATGGGATGCTCGGCGTGAAGGAATTCACCCCTGCCGACCTGGGCGGCGTAGGGGGAACGGCGGGGAATGCCGGCGGGAACAAAACGCCGTGGGGAACGCACCTTGCCGCGGAAGGGAATTACTGGCTGGATGCTTACTGGTTCCCTCCCGCCGCCGCGCCATACAGCTACCGGCACATCGC
>JAKAGL010000253.1 GCA_021815535.1 bacterium | reverse complement strand
GTTTTGCCTTGTCAGCCAAAATCCCCTCGAACATCACCCCCACCACGCCGCGGTAGGCTTCTTCGGCGCTGAAATGATGGCGGGAAAGCGTTTCGGGGTTTACCACCCCCTGCACCGCCGCAAGGAAGATCATTATGAAGAGTTCCACGTTCACGTCGGCACGCACCACGCCGATGCGCCGTCCATCGGCGATCACCTTGGCGAATTCGCCTTCAATGCGCGCGCGGCGGAATTCTTCTATCTTCTTCCAGAGATCAGGGCGGAACCGGCGGAGGTCTTCAAAAAACGCGCGGTTTACCCGCGCCAGCGCGCCGCTGATGAACGCGCAAAAGGCATGCAGCCGGTCGAGAAAATCGCCGGGACGGGAAAAGATCTCGGTCAGGTTCTGTCGGATGTGAAGCATCTGCCATTCAAACGCCGCATCCACAAGGTCGCTTTTGGTCTCGAAATGGCGGTAGAGCGTTTTTTTGCTGATGCCGAGGCGCCCGGCCAAGCTGTCCATCGTCACTTTTGAAAAGCCCTTCGCGATAAAGAGATCGCGCGCGGCGGCGATGATGCGGCTCCGGGTCTCTGTTTCGGTCACGGACGGCTCCCTTGCGGAAACTTAAATGTTAATGATGAGTATCCTGTTTCCTCAGCTCCCTATGTAAATATATCATCAAAAACGCAACAAGGAAACTATCTGCCATAAAAATAGTTTCCGGCGGCCCCGCGCGGTTCTTTGGTATAGTTGGAAGAACACCGACACGAAGGAGGGCTTCCCATGCAGGATTTCAACTACCGCAATCCCACCCAGATCATCTTTGGGCGCGGAAAGTCAGCCGAAACGGGCGAAGCCGTTTCGAAACTGGGGAAAAGCGCCCTGCTGGTGTACGGAAAAGAGAGCATTAAACGGACGGGACTTCACGGCCGCATCCAGGAAAGCCTCGCGTCGGCGGGTGTGCGCACGGTAGACCACGGCGGCGTAAAGCCGAATCCGGTCATCAGCCACGTGCGCGAAGGGATCGCGAAGGTACGCGCCGAAAAACTTGAGGTGGTTCTTGCCGTCGGGGGCGGCAGTGCGATGGACGAGGCAAAAGCCATTGCCGCCGGCGCGGCTGTGGATCATGATTCGTGGCTTTTTTTTACGGGGGAAAAGCGGCCCGGCGGCGCGCTACCCGTGGTGACTGTTCCAACACTTGCCGCCACCGGCAGCGAAATGAACGGCAACTTTGTCATCGCCGACAGCGAAAGCGGGCTCAAGCTGGGGACGTTTTCGCCGCATTGCTATCCGGCGGTTTCGATACTCGACCCCGAACTAACGTTGACGGTGCCGTTAGAACAGACGGTCAACGGCGTTGTGGATACCTTCAGTCATATTATGGAGCCGTATTTTGGCGGGCGCGAGACGGATGCTCCCGTGCAGGACCGGTTGGCCGAAGGGCTGATGCTGGCGCTATTTGAAACCGCCAACCGCCTGGTGCCGAACCCGCAGGATTACCGGGGACGGGCCGATATGTTTTGGGCCAGCACGGTGGCCCTGTGCGGCATTGTGCAAGCGGGGCGCGGCATGGCCGGGTGGGAAAACCATATGCTGGCCCACAGCATCGGGGCGCTGACCGACGCGGCGCACGGCGCGTGCCTGGCGGTGGTGATGCCCGGCTGGATGAGTTACGCGGCGCTGATGAAACCGGAGAAGTTCGATCAGTTCGCCCAACGGGTCATGGGGGTAACGGGGGCACAGAACGGCATTGCGCAACTCAAGCTGTTTTTCTCGAGGATGGGCGCGCCGGTTACGCTTGGCCAGCTTGGATTGAAGGAAAAGGACATTCCCCGCATAGCCGACAACGTGCTGAGAAGCGTTCCCGGCGGTGGGTCGCTGGGGCGCGATGGTATGGTATCGGTGCTGAAGCTCTGTTTGTAGGCCGTTCGCCATGAACAGCGGTATTTGAGAGGGTTTTTAAAAGCATGAATCCTTCTTCGGCTGAAAGTGTCATCAAACATGTTTCAGATACCGCGTTTTGGGTAGGGATTTACAGGGCGCAAGAATCCATCCGTTCGGATGCTTTTGTTTAAAGACCCGTCTGCGGCTCTCCTGACGGTGGAAAAAGGGCGGGAAATTGTTGACCAGGCTTCTGATTCCCGATTTGCTTCCTGGACTAAGGTGAACAGACCGTTTCCCCTGCCGTGGTGGGCTCGAATACTGTATTCGATGATGCCGTCAAAGGAGATTGAGGAATTCCGCCGGATGTCGGGATATGTTTTATTTGAATCGAAACAGCAGTTTTGTCCGTGAATGATGGTCTTTTTCTGAAAAGGGATTCCTCGCTGCACTTGGAATGACATGGGAGAGGGGTGGCGCGTTGGCTCAACAGGGCGGCCCGCCGGGGCGGTTGGGCGACAGGAGTGTCGCCCCTACCGAGACATAAGGTAACGGCAGGCAGGGTCGCCTCCCTTGCCAAACCCGGAAAGCGCGCCGCTACCGGACGGTTTTGCCGGCGCGTCGTTCGCGGAGGTGCTTGAAACGTTTCATGCGGAATGTTTCTTCGCGCGCCTGTTCTTCCAGATCGAAACGGATGATGGCGGTTTCGCGCGCCAGCTCCGGCAGTACGCGCAGTTCCAGCGCGTTCACGCGGCGGCTGGTGGCTTTGACCGCGCCGCCGATATTTGCCAAATGATTTTCAGCCACGGCGCCTTCGATCAGCGCGCCGATGGCGTCTTCAAAGTGGCCAGCGGTTTCATCCACCACCGGGCTGCGGTATCCGGGGGCGCTGCCCCGGTCAAAATGATGCCGCCGCAAAAGCGGAAAACTGACGGAAGGGATCTTCACGCCCCACACGCTCCGTGCCGAAACCGTGAGCGGAATTTCAGTTTGCGCCGCCAACGCCGCCGTGACAAGTCCGCGGTGCGGTTCAATTGCGCGGGCCAGCAAAAGGCTTTTTCCGGCCAGCCCCAGGGTATCGGCCATCTTTTGGCGCGTGAGCAAAACCTTCCGGGCCATGCCGTGGAATTCCTTCATCAAGGCATCGCGTTTAGCGGTGAGTATGTGTGCCCCCTGTTTCACCAATTCCGTTTGGCGTTTGAGATTCAGTAGTTCGATCCGGCTCTTTTTTCGCAGCGCCATTGGCTACTCCTTCGGCCTGTATTTGTCTATAAACCCGCGCCGTATTCGGATGAGTTCGGAAGGGGGCATGTCTCCCAGCAGTTTCCAGCCGATCTCAAGCGTTTCCGGCATCGGGCGGTTCCCGCCGCGCTGATGTATGAACGTTTCCTCAAATTTGCCCGCAAACTGGAGGTATTTTTTATCCAAGGCGCTTAAACCCTCCTCGCCTATGATGGCGGCCACGCGCCGCTGTTCTACGCCCCGGCTGTAGCAGAGGTATAACTGATCGCTCAGTTCCTGATGGTCTTCACGCGTTTTCCCCTCTCCGATCCCCAATTTCATCAGACGTGAAAGCGAGGGGAGCACATTGACCGGCGGAAAAACCCCCTTGCGGTGCAGGGGGCGGTCCAGCACGATCTGTCCCTCGGTGATGTACTCGGTAAGGTCCGGGATCGGATGCGTTATGTCGTCTTCGGGCATGGTGAGGATCTGCATCTGGGTGACAGAGCCGGGCAAGCCTTTGATGCCGTCGGCCCGTTCGTAAATGG
>JAKAGL010000252.1 GCA_021815535.1 bacterium | reverse complement strand
AGATTCCGTATCGGCGTCTGCGTTCCGCCCGCCACGCCCCAAAAAAGGGGCGTAACCACCTCTTTGTGGGCAAACAAAAGCGGAGGGAATACGCCTATTTGAGATGGCTGCCGTCGCAGAACGGCCTTGTTTTAGTCTTGTAACATTGGCAAATTTTGTAGGTTTTGTTGGGATCGAGTTTTACTTCCTGGGGACCCTCGCCGCCAAAGCTATGATGCGCGCCATCACAATACGGCCACATCTCCGATTGCATACAGGTGCACACCCACATTGAATCCTGGCCGGTAACTGTCAAGGGCCCCGTTTTGTCACCCATACCCCAGTTCCATTTATTACGGCTGCTTATCCGGCGCCGGCTCTTCACTAAAACGGAAGACCACTTCGTTCTGGCGGGCCATCAGCAATTTCTCGCGCGCGTACTTTTCCATCAAATAAGAGCCGTCGCGCACGGAACGTATCTTTTCCCTTAAAGCCTCATTCTCAGCTTGGAGCTTTTTCAGCCCTTCCATATCCGCGGCCAGCTTGTTGTCATAATCGAACACGCTCTTGATGCCTTCCGCCTTGAACCATGAAGCAAGGAATACGACGATGAGGAACAGCAAGCTGAAAAACAAGAGCGGCCGCGCACGGCCGCCGCCCCACAAAATTTTCAGCGCGGCTTGCTTCCACATGTGGCAGCGTTATTTACCCCGCTTGCCGAATGCGCTCCAGCCCGGGAAAACCGCCAAATCGCCCAATTCCTCTTCGATACGTAACAGCTGGTTGTATTTGGCGATACGGTCCGACCGGCAGAGCGACCCGGTCTTGATCTGCCCGGCGCTGAGCGCCACCGCGAGATCGGCAATTGTGCTGTCCTCGGTCTCGCCGGAGCGGTGGGAAATAACGGTGGTATACGCGGCTCGTTGCGCCGTTTGCACCGCATCAATGGTTTCAGTCAATGTGCCGATCTGATTCAGCTTCACCAGAATGGAATTCGCCACGCCCTTTCTGATGCCTTCGTTCAATATCTTGGTATTGGTGACAAACAGGTCGTCGCCGACCAATTGCACGGCGCCGCCGAGCGAGTCGGTAATATCTTTCCAGCCCTTCCAATCCTGCTCGGCCAATCCGTCTTCAAGCGAAATGATGGGATACTGCCTCACCCAGCTTTCCCAGATCTTGATCATCTGGTCGCTGGATATCTTTTTCCCTTCAACTTCGTATTTGCCATTGTTGTAGAATTCGCTGGCAGCCGGATCAAGCGCGATCATCACATCCTTGCCAGGCTTGAAGCCGGCCTTGGAAACGGCTTCCAGCACCAGCTCAATCGCCTCGGCGTTTGATTTCAGGTTTGGGGCAAAGCCCCCTTCGTCCCCCACCGAGGTGGAAAGCCCCCGTTTGTGCAACACCGCTTTGAGGGTATGAAATATCTCGGCCCCCGTGCGCAACGCTTCGGCGAACGATTTTGCGCCCACCGGCATGATCATGAATTCCTGGAAGTCCACGTTGTTGTCGGCATGCGCGCCGCCGTTGAGCACGTTCATCATCGGAACCGGCATCATGCGGGCGTTGGCCCCGCCGATGTAGCGGTAGAGCGGCAGGCCGCATGAGATGGCGGCCGCCTTCGCCACGGCGAGAGACACTCCCAAAATGGCGTTGGCGCCAAGCTTTCCCTTGTTCTCGGTACCATCCATTTCGATCATGATGGCGTCTATGAGGCTTTGCTCCACCGCGTCATACCCCAACAACGCCGGCGTGATAACGTCGTTGATATTGCGTACCGCCTTGCGGACCCCTTTACCGCCGAACCGTTTTTCCTTGTCGCGCAATTCCAGCGCTTCACGCGTGCCCGTTGACGCGCCGCTGGGCACTGCCGCGCGGCCCAACGAACCGTCATCAAGATAAACATCCACCTCAACGGTGGGATTGCCACGGGAATCGAGAATTTCACGGCCAATAATCGCGGTAATTTCGCTCATACACCCTCCTTTAAAGTCCGGCATGTCCAGCACTCCGGCGTTCATGACCGGTATTTATCATATACGCAAAAAGTGTAACTCAAATCTCCGTAAAACTGAACAGCTTTCGCCGTTCAGAGGGCTGCAGGCCATCCCCTTTTTCAGGCGGGAATGCTAGAATAAATGTAATGAAAGTGCCGGGACGTGACGATAAGGAGGGTATGGAGGAATCCGCTGAAGAACTGCACCGGCGCGTTGCGCGCGCGATGCGCGCTGAGAAAGAAGCGCTGGAGCGGTTGCGGGATATCATCCACAAATACCGGGTTGCGCTCCCTTTCATGTTCAATCGCACCGAAACCCTGAATGAACGCCTCAAACTGATAACCACCCACCGGGACGAATGCAACACTTCCCTTGCGGCATTACGGGGCAAAATAACCCTAATCCAGCACAAACTGAAAGAAACCATATCGGCCCACGAGGCGGCGCGGCAGACGGCTAAAGTGCTCGTCGCGCAGTACACCGGCATGATGGAAGGGAAGTTCCCCTGTTCCTTCGCCCCAGAAGAAAAGACCGGCAGTTTGGCCGATAAGAAAGTGAAATTCATGGAGCGTCTCTCCGGAGAGATGGACCGCCTGCAAAAGCAGGCCGAAGCGGCAGAGGTGGAGCAGGCGCAGCTGGCCGAAGAACGGAAAAGGCTCAAAGCACGGTTAACCAAGCTGGCCAAACGTGCAGGCCTGCTGGAAACGAAATTGGCAATATACCAAAAGGACATCCGCGACATCATTCTTGATCTCAATAGCCAGATGCGCAACGAACAGGCGCTGACCGATGATTACGCAAAGCTGGTTGACATGATGAAAAAAATCCAATCCCTCACAGACTGGGGAGAAAAGGTTTTCCGCGAAGCCGTGAAAGCAAAACTGCCTGACAGCGGCTTTCTGGAATTGGCCGCCCCGCTTGAAAAGACAGTGCAGATTCTGCCGTTGAACAACCAGTCCAAGGGATCCCGCCGGGCCGGGCCGCTTCAATAACCGATGATTCTGGGTCATGGCATCGACATCGTTGAAGTAGCGCGCATGCGCCGCGCCATCACGCGCCACGGCGCGGCATTTCTCGCCCGCGTATTCGCCCCGGACGAAACCGCCGCGGCGGCGCATCTCAAAGAACCAGCCGCGTTCTACGCGGCGCGTTTTGCCGCAAAGGAAGCGTTTGCCAAGGCGCTGGGAACCGGATTTCACGGATTTGGCCCCAAAGACGTGTGGGTGGCCGGCGGCAAAGGGGCGCCGCCCGTTTTGACTTTCAGTGAACCGCTGCGATCGCTCATCGCGGCAAAAGGTGGCGGTGATTTCATTCTTTCTCTCACCCATGAAAAAAAATTCGCCGTGGCCTCTGTGATCAGAACGGGAAAATACTGACAATTCATTCTTACCCATTAAGTGTTACATGAAGTGGCAACCCCCGTTTGACCCGCGAAAAGCAAGCATTATGCTTGCTTTTGCAAACCGATTCTGGTTAAATTATCCGAAGCAATTTTAAGACCGAGTGAAATAAAGAGTGGGTAACTAAAAACTTTTTAAAAAGGGGAATACTAAATGGCTAAACAAATGACCAAGTCCGCAATCGCCGATCACGTCGCAAAAGCCCACGGGCTCACCAAGAAAGCCGCCGTTGCGGTTCTTGAAACCGTCGTGCAGCTTGAGATCG
>JAKAGL010000251.1 GCA_021815535.1 bacterium | reverse complement strand
ACTGGTTCTACCGCACGGCTACCACTCGTTGTCGGGATCATTGCAAAAATGAACTTTATTGGGGGCAGTTTTGACCTTCACCACTTCGGGGATTTCGCCCTGGCCTTGAGGCACGCGCGCCATAATACGGTATCGGTTTTCCATTATCTGCTCCATCGAGATGGTTAAAAAAACGGACCCCCGGTTTATCTCACCGCGTATAATACGCCGGAGCCCGGGCACTCTTCACTGGGTTCTATTAAAGCCGCTTTGAATCCATTTTTCCAGTCCCCCCATGCGGCATGCTTCTGGGTATAATACACTGCCGGAACGAAATGCGTTTTTTCAATGGGCGCGGCAAGGAGAATCCAAACGGGTGGATGAGATTGAATTTCATATAGGGCGCTTGAAGGCGCCGGATTTTTCCACTCGGCGCCAGAGCGCGGAATTGCTGGGTGAATTCGGCGATCCCCGTGCGGTAAAGCCGTTGTTGCTGATGCTGGGAGACGATTACTGGCAGGTGCGCAACACCGTAGTGGATGCACTGGTAAGAATCCGCGATCACTCATCAATCGATTCCCTGCTGGAATGTTTGCGGGACGAAGACCCCGGGGTGCGCAACACCGCCATGTCGGTGTTGAACGAAATGCGCGAGGATGTCGCGGCGCCGCTTACCCGTTTGTTGGCCGGAGATCCGGCGGAGGATGTGCGCATTTTCAGCGCCAATACCCTGGGGCGGCTTAAAACAGCCGCGGCGGTGCCGGGCCTTATCGAAGGACTCAAGGATAGTGATGAAAACGTCCGCTATGCCTGCGCGGAAGGGTTGGGGCGGTTGGGCTACAGCGATGCCACGCTGCCGTTGCTGGCGGCTTTGGAACATGAGGATGTGTGGGCACGGTTTCCTTACATCACGGCGCTCGGCCTCATCGGCGATGAACGCGCTTGCTTCACACTTATCGGCATGCTTGACGACGAGGTACTTTCCTTTCCCGCCGTCACAGCCCTCGGGCAGATCGGTGATATAGCCGGATTATTGCCGCTGGCGGCGTTGCTGGAAAAAACGGGCGATGCCACCATGCTTCGTGCCTGCATCATCGCGATCGCCAACATCGAAAAGAGGACCGAATATTTTTCCAAAGTGGAGAGGCAGGCCTTCTTCCTCGCCCGCGCCACCGGGACGGTAAAAAATCTCGCCGCCAGCCACATCATTGAGCCGCTCATTGGGATGTTGCATTCCGGGAATGAACAGGAAATTTCCGCTTCTCTCCTCATTCTGAGGCAAATTGAGGGGAATTTGCCGGTGGAACGGCTTTTCAGCCTTCTGGGGGATGAAACGCTGGAAGAGGAGATACGCGACCTCATCGCACGGCAGGGGGTGTCTGCGCTTCCGGCCATTCGGGAGGAGTTGGCGCGGCCGGGTGTTCAAAACGTGAACCAGCTGTTGCGTCTTTTGGGCGTTTTGGGCAAGCCAGGCGATGCCACCGAGGCATTGCCTTTTCTAAAGGCGCCGGAGGCCGAAATTGTTTGCGATGCACTGAAATGCCTCGGCATGTTGGGGGACGATGTGCAGTTCGATATCATGACCTCATTTTTAGCCGCCTCTGACGACATCGTGCGCAGCGCCGCTGTGGGCGGAATATCGCTTCTGAAAAAGACACCGGCGGTGGTGCGGCGGGTGCTGGATCTGTTAAAGGCGGAGGATAGCCAGCAACGCCGTGGCGGATACAGGATTCTGGGTTTTCTTTCTTCGATACAAACGGTTGACCATCTGATGGGCGGTTTGGCGGATCCAGCCGCCGAGGTGCGCGCCGCCGCCACGCAATCATTGGGATATGTGGGGATTGTCCACTGGCCCCTGCTGGAGCGCCGTGATTACCTGGAAGCCCTGGGCCGCCTTAGCCTTGATGAAGATCCCGTGGTGCGCATAGAGGCGGCATTGGCATTCGGGCGGATCAACCAGCCCGGTGTACACGCCCTGCTGCTGAATATGTTACGAGAGACCGATCCAGCGGTGAGAGACCATGTGATCCGCGCGGTGGGGCGTTGCCGTTTGAAGCAGGCCGAGCCGCAATTGATCGCATTGCTGATTGCCGAGGAGAATCCGGAACAAAAGATATTCCTTTGCGGCGCGTTGGGGGGTTGTGGGAGCGTGGAGGCGTTGCGGGCGCTTGAGGATCAGCTTGATGATCCCGCCCCCGAAGTGGTGGCGGAAGCGGTGTTGGCCATCGCGAAGGTTGGCGGTTTACCAGTGGCGGATATTCTGTTGCCGCAACTTGACCATCCCAGCTGGATTGTACAGGATGCCGTTATCCGCGCGTTGGCGGATATTCCGGCTCCCCGGTGCGCGGCGGCGGTGGTTCATTTCATGCGGGTATTGAAGAATGACATGAATTCCCGCCTTTTACTGCGAGCGGCCATGCGAACACTGGGAAGCATCGGCGGCGCGGCGGAGGAGGAAGGGGTGCTTCGCTTCTTGGGGGACGATTCATGCCAATACGAGGTGTTTGACGCCGTGCGGCGTATCACAAAGCGAACCGGCAACAGCCAATTGTCCAGCCGCCTGCTCTCTCCGGTGGCCCGCCGTCTGGCATGTTCAGCCGGCATTTTCCCAACGAAAGAACTCCTTCTGATGTTGGAGGACCCATATCCGGCGGTGCGCCGGGCGGCGGTTTTGGCCCTGATGGGGGGAGAGGATGTCTCCGCGGCAGCTTTGGCGCGGGAACGGGGTAAAAATGATGGCGATTTCTGGGTTCGGGAAATCGTTACGGCTATTCAATGACTCGGAGGAGTACCGCGTGAAGATCGTTCAAGAAACTTTTGGGAATGTAAAATTGTTGCGGTTGGAAGGAAAGCTGGACGTACATTCCACCCCGGAGGTTCTGGCGTTGGCCAATGATCTGGTCGCCAACAATTTCATTAATCTGGTGATCGATATGCGGCAGATCGGCCTTATTTCCAGTTACGGGCTGGGGGCGATGGTCACCATCCTCCGCAACATTCGTGAGCGGGGAGGGCATCTGAAGCTGGCGGCGCTGCGGCCCGAAGTGAAAGTGCCTTTTGAGATCACCGGGCTGATGCCGCAATTCGAAATCCACGAAACTGTGGAAGGCGCAATCAGCAGTTTTTGACAGTAACGAAATAAGTAAGGGAAGGCCACCTTGTCGTTCCAGATGACCGAAGAGGAATTAGCCCTCCTGAAGGGATATGTCAGGGAGAACACCGGCCTTGTATTCACCGGTCCGCAGGAGTACCTGTTCCACCGGCGTGTGAAGAAGCGCATTGACGCCAACAAGCTGCAGAGCGCCCGCGAATACTACCATTTCATCCGTTTCGATCCGAAGCGGGGCGACGAGATGCGCGAACTCATCAATCTCATCACGGTTAACGAAACCTATTTTTTCCGCGAAACGCCGCAGATGGCAATGTTTAAAGACGAGCTGCTTCCCGCCCTCAAGGAAAAGAACCGGGCGGAAAAGACGATCCGCATTTGGAGCGCGGCCTGTGCCAACGGCGCCGAGCCATACAGTATCGCGATACTTATCAAGGAATCCGGCCTATTTGCGGAGGGGGGCTGGCGGGTGGATCTGTATGGCACCGATATCAACGCCGAGGACGTTCAGTCCGCCCGGCGGGGAATATACACCGCCAACGCGTTTCGCGGTGTCGACG
>JAKAGL010000250.1 GCA_021815535.1 bacterium | reverse complement strand
GCCGTGACGGCGCTGCTGATTGCCGCATGGCGCCGGCGGCATGAACGACCCTGGGTGGCATTTGCCGCATTCTGGTTTTTCGCGGTTATTTCACCAAATCTCAATTTCATCCCCACCGGAACCCTGATGGCGGAACGGTACCTCTATCTCCCTTCGGCCATCCTTTCTTTCACTACGGCCGCCGGGTATCTGGCCGTTGAAGCGGTTCCCCGGCGGCGGAGGGCGTTTCTTTGTGTAGCGGCGGCGGTCATAGCGGCATTCTCCATCCTCACCGTGCGGCGCAACAATGATTGGCGCAGCGAAACGCTTCTCTGGAGCCGGATGCTGCTTATCCAACCGGATTCCCCCGCCGCCTTGGTCAATCTTGGGGTGGATGCCCAAAAAAACCACCATTGGGATACGGCGGAAAAACTTCTAAAACGCGCCGTTGATCTGGAGCCGGATAATGACGGCTCGCTTGAACACTTGGCTGATCTTTATATTGACCAAGGGAAGCAGAACGAGGCATTGCCATTGCTCGAGAAGGCTTACACTATCCGCAAGCGGGACATCCTTCTGCTGAAAACCATTCAAATAAAAATTGACCTGAAGGAATTTTCCGGCGCGGAAACGATGCTCGATGATCTTTTGAATAGATACCCCAAATCGGCGCCGGCCTGGATGGCCTACGGCGCGCTGCAATATTTTCAAGGGAAAGAAGGGTGGACGGCGGCGTATGCCCGCGCTTATGCGCTATCAGGCGATAAACCCGATGTGCTCTACCGGCTGGCCACTGCGCTGCGTTTGCGGGGAAATCCGGAGGCAGTGCGGGTGGCGCGGATCGGCCTGCGGGAAAGCCCTGGCAACAGGCAACTGCTTGATCTCGTTTCGGAACTGGAGACGGAAAACCCAAAAGGACGGTAGCGTCAAAAATGGGTAATAATAGGGGACATAAGGAGCAATGGCGGTAATGGCATGGAGCAGTTTCGTTAAACAGTTTGTGGCGGTTTTCGCCGTGATCGATCCGGTGGGGGCCGTTTTTTTCTTCATCATGTTTACCCGGAACCTTCCCCCGCGCGAAAAAGCGCGTACCGTCTATGTGGCGCCCGCGGCAATGGCGCTGACACTGATGCTGGCCTTCTTTTTCGGGGAAAACCTGATCGGCCTATTCGGGATCAGCATTTATTCTTTTATGGCGGGCGGGGGCATCCTCATCCTTCTTACGGCGATTGCGATGATGGGCGCGTACGCCCCGCTTCTCAAGAGCACCGCCGTGGAGGAACGCGAGGCCGAAGAGAGCCAGAACGTGGCGGTTGTGCCGCTGGCAGTGCCGTTGCTGGCCGGCCCCGGAGCCATCACCACGGTCATTATCCTCCACAATGCCGCGCCGGGGTGGGCGGAATCGCTGATTATGTTGTCCATCATCGCGGGCATTGCCGCCGTTACGCTGGTGCTGTTCATGCAGGCTGATCGGATAGCCGGGTTGCTGGGCAGAACCGGCATGAACATCTTCACCCGGCTGCTCGGCCTCATCCTCACCTCCTATGCCGTGGAGATAATCGCCGCCGGGATCAAAGGCCTTTTTGGCGATCATTAGCCCCGGTTAACACGGAGCAAGGCCGGTTGCCGCGTTCCCGGCGGGGCATCTTTCATCCGGCGATGAGATGCATTCCGGGTTACAATGCCCCGCATGGCGATTAACGCGGCGGAAAAATAATATGAAACTGCTTGACCGGTACCTGTTCAGCGAGATTTTCAAGCTGTTCGGCCTCTGCCTCTTCGTCCTTATGTCGATCTTAACCCTGGAAAAGATCAACTTTATCGCCAATATGACGGTGGGAAGCGCCATCAGCGGCGGCGAACTGGTTCGGCTGCTCCTTTACACCTCTCCCGCTTTTCTGGTGCTAACCATTCCGCTGGCGGTGCTGTTGGCCACGTTGATTACGTTCTCCCGCTTGTCGGGCGACGGCGAGATCATCGCCATGCGCGCGTGCGGCGTCAGCTTTTACCGCATCCTTTTTCCGGTTATGCTGCTGGCCACGGCGGCCGGATTGCTTTCCCTGTGGCTGTCGCTGGCCATGCTGCACCGGGGCAATTACCTCTTCAACTCCCAAATTGCCGATTTTGTCAGCCGCCGGTTTACCGCCGCGCTGGGCGATCACACATTCTTTGATCGGTTTCCCGGCACTATCATTTACGTTGACGAGAAGGAGAGGGAGAGCGGCCATTTGAAAGGGGTGTTCATTTTCGACGGCACCGACAAAAACAACCCACGGCTGATAACGGCGCGGGAGGGAGAGTTGTCACGCAACCCGTCCGACGATATCGTACTCCGCCTGACCGCCGGCACCCTATACAACGGTGACGAAAAAAAGTGGCGCACCATACAATACGGCGAATATGAAATGGTCATGGATACCGGCGGTAAAAAGCATGCCTTTGTTAAAGGGGAACGGGAACTTTCGTTTGGCGAGCTTCGGGATAAAGCCGCGCGGGCGCAAAATGCGCCACAGCGGAACACCTTCGAGGTGGAATTGCAGAAACGGCTGGCGCTGCCGTTCGCCTGCATCGTCCTTGCACTGCTGGCCGCCCCCCTCGGTTTGCAGGTGCACCGCGGCGGGGGCAGGGGCGGCATCGGCATGGGAATCCTGTTTATCATTGTTAATTACCTCCTGCTTATGTTCGGTGAAAGCATGGGACGCGAGGGGAAGGTGCCGCCCGTATTCGCGATGTGGATGCCGAACCTGGTAATGGGCCTCTTGGCCGCCGTGTTCCTTATCCGCGCCGGGCGCGAAACGGGGCCGCTGGCGTTACAGCTGTGGCTTGATGAAACCCGCGCCCGCATGGCCCGGGTATTCAGGAAGAACGGCCACTGATGTTCATGGCGCTTAACGAACGGCTCTTCTGGCTCATCAACGGCGCCCATGCGCCGCTGCTTGATCCACTTATGTATCTCATATCGTTTACCGCGTATTCCATACCGGCCGCCATTATTGCGATAGCGGCCTTCCGGCTGTATGGCGTCCCCGGATGGCGCAATGTGGCGTTGCTGGCGGCCGCCATGCTGCTGGCCGGCGGCGTTGTTCACGCCATCAAACAGAATGTCAACGCGGACCGCCCCCTGACCTATTTCGCCGCGAAAAACCCCGCTGAGAAAAACGAGGTTCACGCTCCGTATGAGCGCCTGTACCACGGCTCGTTTCCTTCGGGGCACACCCAGACCGCTTTCAGCGTTGCGGTCCTCATGGCGTTGCTGTTCCGTCGCCACCGCGGCTGGTGGTTATTGTGGGCGGTGATGGTGGGAATATCCCGCGTATACCTCGGCTCTCATTTTCCGGATGATGTGTTGGCCGGGGCATGTATCGGCGCGGCGGTTTCAGCCGGCACGTACTACGGATTCATAGCGAAGGGGTGGATACCCCTCCGGCAACGCAAATCGGCCTTCTTCCTCTGGGAATAACCGCCCCGCCGTTACGCGGGCGCCGGAAATTATTTCTTGGGTACCTTTTCCCAGTCTTTCAGAAACCGCTCGATACCCACATCGGTGCGCGGATGCTTCGAAAGCTGTTGGATGACGCTGAACGGAATGGTTGAAACATCCGCTCCCATCAGGCAGGCTTTCACAAAGTGCATCGGATTGCGGATCGAAGCGACTATCACCTCGGATTGATAAC
>JAKAGL010000249.1 GCA_021815535.1 bacterium | reverse complement strand
CGGTGCGGGCGGCGTCGGCCTTTACGTCGTCAAGGTTGATGGATTTGATGCGCCGCGCCCGCTCGTCGGGGGTGCGGAGCATCTCTTTCACCTGGGCCACTTCGGTAAAGCGCTTGTGCCCCAACGGGGTTGCGCTGTTGGCGACGGTTATCAGCAACGGCATTTCGGTCTCAACATTCTGGAAGCCCCCTTCAACCACGCGGCGGGCCTTCACTGTTCTGCCCTCTATGGCCAGCCCTTCGCAATAGCTGATCTGCGGCAGGTCAAGCCGCTCGGCGATCTGCGGCCCCACCTGCGCGGTGTCGCCGTCGGTCGTCTGGAGTCCAGTGAGAATGATATCCACTTTGCCGATGTAGCTCACCACTTTGTGCAACGCGTAGGCGGTCGCCAGCGTATCAGAGGCGGCAAGGCGCTTGTCGGTAAGGAGGATGCCATAATCGGCTCCGTGTTCGATCCCTTCCACCAGAACTTCGATGGCGGGCGGCGGTCCCATGGTGACGCAGGTGACTTCGGCCCCCACGCCCCTTTTTATCTCTATTGCTTTTTGCAGGGCGTAGCGGTCAAAGGGATTGAGCATCCGCTTGGCGCGCGCGCGGTCAATGGTGCCATCAGGATTTACACCTGCCTTGGAACTGGTGTCGGGCACCTGCTTTATAAAAACAACCACCTTGAGCACAACGTACCTCCCTTGCCCGGATAGCGTAAATTCGGGATTACCCGGGTAGTTTATAGGAAGCGGCCGGGCAATGCCATCCGGCCGCTTTTTTTTCGGAAAAAAACCCTTAGTGGATCGGGTTGGCGTACAAAAGGAGCAAAACGACGACGAGCGTGTAGATAACCAGCGATTCGATCATCGCCAGGCCGATCAACATGCTCGGGAACAGCCGTTGGTAGATTCCCGGGTTGCGGGCCATCGCCGAAAGTGCGCCGGAAATGGCATTACCCATGCCAATACCGCCGCCGTAGGCCGCCAGGCCGAGGCCGACAACACAGCCAAGCGCCATGTAGGTCAGCGCGCCGGAAGAATGGCCGCTTGCTGCCGCCGCTTCCGCTTCCTGCGCGAACGCCGCCGGAGCCGCCGCCACGATGGCAAGCAACGCCAGCACGAAAAGGTTAAGTTTCTTCATTAATACAGCTCCCCTAAAAAATGTGTTGAATCCAGCTTTAACCGAAGTGTGTAACCTGTTTTATTTCAGTGCTCTTCGGCCAAAGCGCCTTGTAAATAAGACATACTCAGCAGCAAAAACACCACCGTTTGCAATAGACCGGTGAATACCATGAACGCCATCATGAACATCGGCAGAATCAGCGGCACCAGGAAAAGAAGGATGAGGACGACAAGGTCTTCCCCCTTCACGTTGCCGAACAACCGCATCGACAGCGTGACAGGCCGCGCCACGTGCGAGATAAGCTCGATGGGCAGTATAAGCCAGCTCAACCACCAGACGGGTCCCAGAAAATGCTTGAGGTAGGTGAACAAACCCTGCTTTTGGATGCCGACCAGGTTGTACACCACGAAAACGGTGACGGCCATCGCGAAGTTGGTATTCACGTTGGAGGTGGGGCTGGTGCAACCGGGGACGAGGCCGATCATGTTCGCCGTGAAGATGAAGAATGCCAACGTACCGAGGAGCGGAAGGAACCGTTTGCCGCCGTGGCCGATGGTCGATTCCATGTTATCCGCAAGGCCTACAACCACCGCCTCAACCATGTTCTGCCAGCCGGTGGGAATAAGCTTCATCGAAATACGGGCGACGACGGTCAGCAATACAAACAGCGCCATTACCACCCATGTGTACGCGACATGCGGATAATGCTCAAGGCCCGGAATAGTCAAATATAAAAATGGTTCGCTCATACTTCCCCTCTTTTCAGCACGGGCGCGGAGACGAATACCGCCGCCACCACCACTGAGAGCCCCACAAGAAACGCCACCGGCTCTATGCCGAGGCCGATTATCACATACAATTCAACGGCGAGAATCGCGTACCGCACCAGGAAGGAAAGAATGCCGGCGTTCCGCCCGGTATCGGACGACATCCCCGGAACCACGATCCGTTTGAGAACCTTCGCGCCCAGGCGGAAATTAGCCACCGCAACCAAACCGCCCACGACAACCGCAAGGGCATGCGCCTTTGAATAAAAGACGGCGGCGCTGGCCGAAAGCAGGGCCGTAATAACCAGCGCTTTAATGGTTATTGTCCGGTCGATTTCCACTCTTCATTCCCCTTACAACTTCCCTATATACATTCAAAAAACCCGAGGCCACCCCAAGGGCGATAAAAACAAGCATCAAGATCGGCCGGGTGCCAAGCCATTTATCCAGCCAGTACCCTATGCCGAACCCGATAAAAAGGGAGACGACCAGCTGCGTCCCCACACTTGCCAAAACCGTCAGCTCAAGGTAACCGGGACCGCGCTCTCCGTTACCTTTTTTCAACGTTAACCAGTTCTAAAAATGTCCGGCAATGCTACCAGTATCGCCTGTCTCTGTCAAACGGATTTGGGCCTCAAATGACGCCATTTTACGGCTAAACCACAGGCCCCGGCTGTGCCGGAACGCTGCCCGCCGGAGGAGCATCATCGGCCGCCGGCGTGATGGACGTGGAGGCCTGCGGCTCATCCGGCTTCTTGCCGTTTCCGTTGACGGTTGGCTTCTCAATGCCGTGGACAAGGTAGTTCATATCCTTGGCGTCGAGCGTTTCCTTCTCCAACAGCTCCTTCGCGACCTTATCCAGGATCGCCCGCTCTTCGGTCAATATCTTTATGGCGGTGGCCATCCCCTCTTTCACGATCCGCTCCACCTCGCTGTCGATCTCCTGCGCAACCTTATCGCTGTAGTCGGCGGTGTGCCCCACTTCGCGGCCCAGAAAGATCGGTTCCTCGCGCCTGCCGAAAGCCAGCGGCCCCAGCTTGTCGCTCATGCCCCACTTGCAAACCATGCGGCGGGCCAGATCGGTGGCGCGCTCGATGTCGTTGCCGGCGCCGGTGGTCATTTCGCCGATGGCCAGTTCTTCGGCGGCGCGGCCGCCCATGAGAATGGCGATGGTGTTCAAAAGGAACCCGCGCGGGAAGGTGTGCTTTTCATCCTCGGGAAGCTGCTGGGTAAGCCCCAACGCGCGGCCTCGGGGAATGATGGTGATCTTGTGTATCGGGTCGGTACCCGGCAGCTTCATCGCCACCAACGCATGCCCCGCCTCGTGATAGGCGGTGGTCCGTTTCTCCTTGTCGCTGATGATGACGCTGCGGCGCTCCACCCCCATCATGACCTTATCCTTGGCCTCTTCCAGGTCGATCAATTCCACATTTGCCTTGTCGCGCCGCGCCGCCAGCAAAGCCGCCTCGTTCACCAGATTGGCGAGATCGGCCCCTGAAAATCCGGGAGTTCCCTTGGCCACCTGGTTCATATCCACGTCAGGCGACAGCGGCACTTTTGCGGCGTGAACCTTGAGGATCATCTCGCGGCCGCGCATATCCGGCACCGGCACCACCACCTGCCGGTCGAAACGGCCGGGGCGGAGGAGTGCGGGATCAAGCACGTCGGGGCGGTTGGTGGCCGCGATCATGATAACGCCGTCGTTCCCCTCAAATCCGTCCATCTCGACGAGAAGCTGGTTGAGGGTCTGTTCGCGCTCGTCGTGGCCGCCGCCGAGGCCC
>JAKAGL010000248.1 GCA_021815535.1 bacterium | reverse complement strand
CGTGAAATCCGCGCCATAATCTTCAGGTGCTCCCCTGCCCGCGCCCGGGGTGCGGTCAGCAGAAATAAGATATGAACTGGCCTGCCATCCAATGCGCCAAATTCGATGCCCCCATGCGAAAGAGCCAAACCGACGGTCAATGGCCCCTCCCATTTGATATGGGGGATGGCAACACCCTCGCATACGGAAGTGGAAGCCTGCCGCTCGCGATCCATAAATAGCTTGCCGAGCCGTGCGGGATCATCCCCGCTGATACCTGCAAATGCCCGTGAAACCTCGTGTAATGCTTCCTCCTTCGTTGTGGCGCTTATAGACGGAATAGTAACCCGGGCGTCCAGAATAACCGAAAGCAGATTGCGATCCACAATAGCTTCAAATAAAAATGGCGGCGATTACGCGTGACCGCCGCCTATTTCCAAAGAAATGAATAACTTTATTCTTCCACCGCGCCCAAATCAGGGGCTATTTCCGCTCCGCGGATATGGGGATGAGCCTTGTGCTTTTCTTTGTATTTTTTGGCCTGCGCGGCAATTTTGTCCATCACTTTATCGATGGATGCATACATATCTTCAGATTCCTCGACGCCATGGAATTCCACGCCGCCACCCGTCACCGTCACTTCTGCCTTTTGGCGGAATTTATCCACCGACAGGGTGATATTGGTGCGTATGTTGAAGTCGATAAACTTTTTTACAACACCGGCTTTCTCCATCGCATAATCCTTTAGCGCGGGAGTAACCTCCACATGTTTGCCATGAATATGTACTTGCATTTCAAATTCCTCACTTTCCTTGTTAATATATCTTTTTACGTTTTGATGCCGGCGGCACTTTAAGTTCCTTCCGGTATTTAGTCACCGTTCGGCGGGCTATCTTAACATCTTGCATTTCCAACATCTTCACAATTTTGTCGTCCGTCGCCGGTTTTTTCGGATCTTCTTCCATCACGATTTTTTTTATCATCTCCTTAACCCGGACGGAAGATACCGTATTACCCAAATAGCTATCCACGCCGCTATGGAAAAAGAATTTCAATTCATAAATTCCTTGCGGTGTATGGATGTATTTGTTGCGCGTGACACGGCTGATGGTGGATTCATGCATACCGATATCATCCGCAACATCCTTCAGCACCAACGGTTTGAGGTGGGACATGCCGTTATCCAAAAAGCCGCGTTGGAACTTTACAATGCTCCGCCCCACTTTCAGCATGGTTTGGCGGCGTTGTTCGATGCTCTTGATGAGCCACTCGGCGGCGCGGAATTTGCTTTCAACGAATTCTTTGGCCGATTCCTGCACCTGTTCTTTCCCTTTCAGGATGGTCCGGTAATAGGGGCTGATTTTCAAGCGTGGAACGCCATCATCGTTAAGCAATACATGGTATTCATCATTCATCTTGATAAGGTAGAGATCTGGTTCAACGTAATGTGCCTTTTCGGGATTGATGGTGCGGCCCGGTGCGGGATCGAGAGAGCGGATAAACTCCATTGATTCCATCACGCGCTCAACATCGACCCCCAGGTCGCGGGCAATCTTTGCGTAGTTGCGTTCAGACAGGTTGCCCAGATGCCCCGCGATGATCTCACGGATGATCGGATCATCCGGCTCCAGCGCTTCCGCCTGTATCTGGAGGCATTCCTTTACATCGGCCGCCCCTACTCCCGTCGGATCAAACCGCTTGATGATGTTTAACACTTGGGTAACTTCTTCCAATGTAGCGCCCGACTCTTGCACGATTTCAGCTACCGGTGTCTTGAAAAAACCGTCATCGTCTATATCGGCGATGATGATCTGGCCTATTTCGTTAAGTTTAGGGTCAAGCACCGTGACGTTGAGTTGCCAGAGCAGATGGTCATAAAGCGATTCGCTCCCTTTAAGCGTGTTCTCCAGCGAAGGACGCTCTTGGTAGCCTTCACCGGTTCCCCCATCATAAGCTTCTTCCTGAAGATAGGAGTCCCAATCTATTTCATCGGTTCTGGTTTTCTCCTGGACAACGTCCTTCATGACGGCGTCTTCCTGGAATTCTGTGCGTACCGGTTCTTCCGGGACCTCAGCCGCATCGCGCGCAACTTCGGCATCCGTTTCCTGGGTTTCGTCTTCATTCGACGCTTCTTCCAAAAACGGGTTTTCCTCCATCTCCTGACGTATGGCACTAATGAGTTCCATGCGCGTCATGGGGAGCATCTTGATGGCCTGCTGCAATGCCGGCGTCATAATCAGACGCTGCGACAGCTTCATCTGCAGCTTTATGTCCATGCCCATCAGTCCATCACCTCATTGAAAAGTTCTTACCCAGATAGAACGTGCGCGCCTTCTCAGAGGCTACGATCAAATCCGGATTGCCGCTTTCGATTATGCGCCCTTCGTTAATGATATAAGCCCGGTCGACAATCTCGAGCGTTTCACGCACATTGTGGTCGGTGATCAATATCCCGATCCCTTTATCCTTTAGCTCCTTTATTATTCCCTGTATCTCAATCACCGCTATCGGGTCTATTCCCGCAAATGGCTCATCAAGCAAAAAAAACGACGGATTAATCGCCATTGTCCGGCTTATCTCCAGCCGCCGCCGTTCACCGCCCGAAAGCGCCGCGGCGGAGCTATCAGCCAAATGCCCGATCTTCAGGTCATCCAACAAATTGACAGCCCGCCTCTCCCGCTCGTCACGGGAAAGCGGCAACATTTCCAGTACCGCCATTATATTTTCCTTTACTGTCAGTTTGCGGAAAATCGACGGCTCCTGAGCGAGATAACCAATCCCCTGCCGGGCACGGCGGTACATCGGCATCAATGTTATATCCGTGTCATCCAATCGAACCGTACCTTCTTCCGGCCTGGTAAGCCCAACGATCATGTAGAAAGTGGTTGTTTTCCCGGCGCCGTTCGGCCCCAGCAGGCCAACTATCTCCCCCTCTTGGATTTGAATATCAACGTTATTAACAACCTTACGTCCTCTATAGGTCTTCGCCAAACCCACAGCCCTTAATATCCGCAAAAAACTGACCTCCGCCCGCATATAACTTTATAATGTATTTTCATGTTTTAACGCCATAACTGCCTATTTATGCGACTGTTTAGGGTTTGATAATTCCACTGACGCCTTCTTTCCACTACCCCCTTCGATTATTATACCCCCATTATCGTAGGAATAAACTATCCTTTCCCCGCTGATCTTGTTTTCCTTCTCAAAGACGACTGGATTTTCAGTAATCACCACTTTTTTGTCCGCATAGGTTAGTTCAGCCCTTCCCCCCTCCAAGCGGTGATCCCCTTTGGTTACGCTCACGTTGCCGACAGCTATAATTTTGGTGAAACTCTCCTTTTTTTCGTCACCATACACTTCTAAATGATCCGCTTTGAGCACCATATTGCTGTGCCGGGCTTCCACGTTTCCATCGAAAATGATACGGTTTTCGCTGCTTTCGGTGCTCATGCGGTCGGCTGATATGAGTGTTTTCAGATCCAGCGATTCCGCACTGCATACGGTGGCAAGCATAATCAATCCGATAAATACGATGGGAGAAATGGTTTTCATGCTACACCATCCCCTCACTAAAAAACCGCCTGAACCGCATTAAGAACCTTGAACGTTTGCCGATCAACGTCAACGACCAGCCCCTTTCCGGTAATGACAGCCTTCCGGCTATCCAGGCGTATCGCATCGAGATC
>JAKAGL010000247.1 GCA_021815535.1 bacterium | reverse complement strand
GAGTAAAGATGCAGCGCCGCATCGAATTTCCTTTGGCGCAGTTTTCCGGCGATCCCCTTCGTGTTTTGCCATGACGGCTTGCCGTCGGTATCCAGTGTTATCAGTTCGTCGATGGCGGGATGCCCCTCCAGCAGCGGCGCCACCGAGGGGCGCACCAGCATGGCGATCTTCCAGCCCGGTTTCGCGGCGCGCAATGACATCAGCACCGGGGTGGAGAGCACCACGTCGCCGATGCGGTCGGGGCGGATGACGAGGATGCGGGCGTCGTCGGCCAGCGTTACCGGGTGAGCCATCCCCGCCCTAATTCAGCATCTGCCGTATGTTTTGGCCGATGCGGGAATAAAAACGGCTTAGCAGCGGATCGGGGAAAAACAGGTCGCTTTCATCGAGGTATTTCAGCACCGAGAGCGCCCAGTACTCCTCGTCCGGCGTTTCGATGACGGCGGTCTCTACCCCTTTGAAGCGCTCCAGCGTTTCGGCCACCGCCTCGTCCATTGGCGGGCCTTGCCGCCGCGAGGTAACGGAAAGGGGCCGTAACGGGCTGAGGTGGAGAATCTTTAATCCCGACAGTTCATCGGGCAGGTCGCCCGAGGCGAATTCCTCTATCGGTATCCCCTCGGCATCGGGGATGTGCGGACCGCCCAACGTGGCAATGTATATCGGTGCGGCCTGGATGCGCGCCTGTTCGGCGGTTCCGGTGCGGATGGAGCTGGTGCCGTTTTTATGCGGCCCTACCACCACGAAATGCCAGATGCCCTCTTCCACATGGAAGGGGCGGCGGTGGATTATGGTTCCTTCCAGAACCTCCTGCGCTTTTTCCATTTTTTTGCGGTCGCCGTGCCGCAACGATATCTGTTTCATATGGCCCATAGTTTAGAGTTATTCCCCGTGCGGGGCAAGGTGGAGCTTAAAACTTCAAAAAGCGGCCGTCGGGGCGAACGCCGATGCGGTAGCCCGCATCTAGTGAGGAGAGGATCATTTCCACCCGTTCATAGCCGCGCCGCTCGTTGTTGTTATACAACGCCACGGCCAAGTTGTGATGTTTTCCGCCGCGCCACCAGCTGGCAAACGTCTCCGGTTCGAAATGTGTGCCGGGATAGACCTCTATTTTCAGGGGCATCCCCCATTGCCGCACAGCGTCCGCACCCGCGGCATTCGTAACGACAGTGATCGACGCCTGCGAAAAATGTTTCGCCAGTGTGCGGGCGGCGAGGTGGCTTTGGTAATCGGGCGCCGAGCGGATCAGCAGGATTGAGGTTATGCTCTCCGGCTTCGTGAAAGTGCGCTCAAGCGTCGCAAGCATGTCTCCCGCGTATGCATCGGGCCGTACAGCGAAGTATTCGTATAGCGATGGGCAACCACTCTGGATACACCCTTTCATCTCGCCCCGTATGAACGACGCGCGCAAATCTCGCGCTGCCGACCCGTTCCAGATTTCATCGAAAGATTGCTCGCGCACATTTCCCAATATGGTGGAGTTTGCGCAGCAGCAGAGCACGTTGCCGTTCTCGTGGATGTCTCCCGTGACCCATGGCGCGGGACAGACCGCTTCGGCGTCGGTTGGCGCAACCTTTTGCGCGGCCGCTTTTATGAAGTAAGCCTGGTCTTCAACTTCAATGCCATGTTTCGCGTAAATTGTTTTCAGCTTGGTGCGGATATTAAGCAGTTCCCCCTCGCTGATTTTGTTAGGGTTTAATACCTCCTGCGCCATGCCCGCCTGAAATGCACGTACCGTTTTTTCAACCTCGGAGATATCGCCGGTACCAGTTCGTTGTCCTCTGTCCGTCATTTCTTTTTCGAGCACCTGCTGGTAATCGAAACCAAGCACGTTGTTGAGTTTCACGATGCAATGCTTGTGGCCGCCCACAGACGCCAATTTTTCCGCCACAGCGGGAAGGCCACGGACAGTGGCGTTCATCAGAATGGTGTTGAAGTTGATGCGCGGCGCATCGCTTTTGCCGGTTCCGCGTTCGCGCTTCATCCGGGCGAGGCGCTCCACGTTCTCCAGCACCGTCGGTAATAGCGGTTTACCCCTGATTTTTGCGTAGATGGCTGGGTCGACGGTATCGATAGAGAAGTGGATGCTTTCAAACCGCTCCAACACCAGCTTTGCCATCGCCTCGTTCATCAGCGTGCCGTTGGTGTAGGCGTTTATTTTGAGATGGGTGTGGCGTTTGATGATCGCGTCGAATATTTTGGCAGCCTCGGGGTTGGCGTATTCGCTCATCCAGAGCGGTTCCCCCCCGGCAAGAAAGACGCGCTGTGCCTTTTCAAGCCATGTATCAATGGTTGCCGGGTCGATGGTCACCGGCAAACCGTCCACCAGCGAATGGCCGCACATGAAGCAGGCAAGATTGCACTTGCCGGTGGAAAGGATCGTCAGATGTGTCGGCCCGCTTTCGGGGGCAATGATCCGTTTTTCCCAGTCACGATATGCGGGATGGTCGTATTTCATTTGCCATCCTTTGCTTCGCATGCGGCTTCATAGCAACCCAGCCAATTAACATATTCGCAATATGGCGCATACAGCAACGCTTTCAACGGGGCCATGCCGCGCTGTCCGGTGAGAAAGCGGCGGAATGACGTAGCACGGGCGGGCAGTTTCTTGTAAAAAGATCGGCAGATCTCGCGTTCGCGCCCTTTCAGGCAGGTGGAAAAAAGCGTACGGTGGTGTTTCAGGCAGCGGGCGAAGTTGTCGAACATCGATGTGTTATGGGAATGGTATACCGCCGCATCGGGCCTATAGGAGATGGCAAGGCCCCGGCGCTGCATTTCCCGCGCCCAAAGGCTGTCTTCTCCCCAGCCTATGTGTTCGTCAAACGGCGCATCAAGTATCAATGTGCGGGGCATGGCCGCGTTGGCATTGCTGAAAAAAGGGTTATCACGGCTGAGCGTTGGTTTTAGCCCGAAGGCGTCCTGGAGTATCTTGGCTTCGAAATAACCGTTCCATCCATCGATGGGGAGTTCGCGTCCGTACACGCCGGCAATCTTGCTATCGGTGAGTGGAGCCGTGAGTTCCTTCAGCCAGGTGTTGTGCGCCGGTACGGCGTGTGCGCTGAGGTTCACGATGACCCGTCCCCGCGCCAGGCGTGCGCCGAGGTTCAGTGCCGCTCCGTAGCTGAATGCGCTTTTTTGTACGCTGAAAAGGCGCACCGGATGCTGAAGCGCGATCTCGCGCGTGGCGTCGGTGGATTCGGAATCGATGATGATCACCTCGCCGGAAAATCCTTCCTGCGAAAATACCTTTGACAGAGTTTTGCCTATAAAAGCCTCTTCGTTATAGCTGCGGATAATAATGGAAACGTCAACTGCCCGGCCCGGTTCATCACGAATGGCGGTATGTTCCATTCGGACGGGAAGCGCCGGGCGTAGAACTTTGCCTCCCGTAAAACCGAGAAGGGGGCGTACAATGCCAAGCAGTACGATAACCATCGCATGCCAACGCTCCTCCGGGCGGAATAGCAATGAAAACGTGCCTTGTTCCAGCGCGCGCAATGTGCCGTCCGGCCGGTGCTCAATTATTTCGCCGCCGCCGATCAAGCGGGCGAATATCCGCAAATGCCCATATCCTTCGCCATCCTGATTGTTTAACGGCAGCACGATGGTTGCCGGATCAAGTGCGCGAACGGCCTTCCAGATGTTTGCCCCGGCCCGTATGGAAAAGGGGCCGTTT
>JAKAGL010000030.1 GCA_021815535.1 bacterium | reverse complement strand
TGCTGGGAAGCCCGCCCGAGGCATGGAGCCCGATCTACGGCAAAATCTCGGGGGCGCTACCGCTCGACGAATTGCGCAAGGCAAATCAATCGAACGTCGTCATCCTGCGGGGGCATTTCCCCCACATCGTGCTCCGAAGATGGGCGCGGTCCGCCCCCCGCTCCGCCGCCGGGTCCCCCGCCTTTCGGGAGGAACTGCACGGTGGTGGCGGTGATTTCCATTTTCGAGCGCTTCTGGCCGGTTTCTTTGTCGTCCCATGAGCGCGAGCGGAGCCTTCCTTCGACGAACACCCCGGCCCCCTTTTTGAGGTAGGTCACGCAGTTTTCGGCGGTTTTGCCCCAGACGTTCACGTCGATGAAAAGGGTTTCTTCCTTTTTATCATCGCCGCTTCCCCACTTGTTGTTCACGGCGAGGCCGAGCGTGGTGACCGCCTGCCCGCCGGGCGTATAGCGCAACTCCGGGTCGCGGGTGATATTGCCCATCATGAAGACTTTGTTCAAACTGGCCATGATGTACTCCCTCTGGCGGTTTAGAAGCGTCCGCCGCCTTCACGGCTGAATCCCATCGGGGCTTCCACGGTGGGGCGCAGCATTGTTTTTTCGTGATGGGTCAACGTGAGGTACTTGATCACCGATTCGTTGATCTTGAATGCGCGTTCCAGCTTGGCGACGATTTCGCCGGGGCCGGTGATGTGCATCATGGTGTAGTGTCCGTATTTGAACTTGCCCACGGTGTAGGCCAGCTTCTTTTTTCCCCACTGTTCAATGTGATCGACGGTTCCGCCTTCTTTTTCCACGAGGGCTTTGACCTCCTGGGCATATTGTGCGACCGCTTCATCGGTTTTTTCCGGTTCGAGAATATAGACGGCTTCGTACTTTGGCAAAAGTTCCTCCTTGTGGTTATTAAAGCCCCCGCCACGGCGGACGGGAGCAAGGGTTACTTGTTCTGCAAGGGGGTGACTATAGCACCGGATACCGGAAATTGCAATCCGTTCCCGCGTGCCCCGGGGGGCCATCTGCCGGGCGGTATATTGCGGTTTGCCTTAACTCTCAACATCTTGCATAATTGAGCAGAGACCGGAACCAGGGTGCGTGACAAGGGGGGATGGCAAGGATTTCATGGGCATATTGATTGTAGACGATTCGAAGGAAAGCCGTGACCTCCTGAAAACCTTTCTGAAAGGGGCGGGGTATAAAGATATTATCACCGCGGCTTCGGCGCAGGAGGCGTTCGAGGCTCTGGGCCTGAAAGGGGAGGAACACCGGCACGGCGTTACTTTCAGGGTGATCCTGTTGGATGTGGTGATGCCTGAAATGAACGGCATCGAAGCTTGCCGGATCATCAGGGAGGACGCCCATCTGGCCGACACACCCGTGATCATGGTTACGGCGGTGGGGGAGCAGGACAGCCTCAACCAGGCGTTCGAGGCCGGCGCCACCGATTACATCACCAAACCGGTGAGCAAGGTGGAGCTTCTGGCGCGCGTCCGCTCGGTGTTGCGGCTGTATCAGGAAATGGAACGCCGCAAAGTGCGCGAAAAGGAGCTGATCGAAACGCTGAAACAGTTAAGCGAGGCGAACCGGGTACTTACCCAGCTTTCGGCGCAGGACGGGCTTACCGGACTGGCGAACCGGCGGCATTTTGACGAGAATTTTTCGGCCGAATGGCGCCGCGCGATGCGCGACCGTCAGCCGCTTTCCGTGGTGATGGCTGATATCGACCACTTCAAGCTGTACAACGACCACTATGGGCACCAGGGGGGGGACGACTGCCTGCGGCAGGTAGCCGCCATCATCGGCCAGGTGGTACGCCGTCCCGGCGATATCGCGGCGCGTTATGGCGGCGAGGAGTTTGTGCTGGTTCTGCCCGATACCCCGCTCGAAGGGGGCATAAAGATAGCCGAAGAAGTGGCCGCCGCAGTGCGGACCCTGAAGCTTCCCCACGAGAAATCGCCGGTGGTTCCCTATGTGACTTTGAGCATGGGAGTCGCCTGCATGGTGCCGGACCGCTCGAAGGAGATGAAAGAGCTGATCGAACGTGCGGACCGGGCGCTGTATGCGGCAAAGCGCCAGGGGCGCAACCGCGTGAAGGCGGCTGAAGATCATTCTGGGATCAATTGAGGAAGATATGGGGAACGGAGAACGGATTGCGGTAACGATCGATGCCGACCTCAAAGAACTGATCCCGGGTTTTCTGCAGGCCCGGCATGATGACGTGGCGGTGATCGGCGCCTCGCTGGAGAAAGGGGACTGGAACGCCATGTACATCGCGGGGCACAGCATGAAAGGTTCCGGCGGCGGGTATGGCTTCGACGAGATCACCGCTATCGGGGCCGCCATCGAAACGGCCGCGAAAGCGAAAGACGCCGCTGGGGTGAAGCACGGCGTCGCCCGGCTGTCGGATTACCTGCAACGCATTGACATTACCTACGCCTGAATATATCACCGGCCTAGTCACCCGCCCCCACGGTCTCGCGCGCCATTCCGTGGCATTTCCCCGGATTTCGGATTATACTCGCAACAAGTAGGGTTGGAGCTTCGCCGCCAGGCGTAATGGCATAAAGTTCCATCGTGGGTATTTCTTTGACGAGGTAATCATGGAAAAGCTGAAAGTATTGATTGCCGAGGACGATCTGTTTGTGCACGAAATCTTCCGCATGGGGCTTAATGAATCGCTGTACGACCTCAAATTCGTTCAAAACGGGAAAGAAGCGGTCGAGGAATGGAAGCAATGGCGCCCCGATGTGGTGCTGTTGGATATCATGATGCCGATCATGTCCGGTTATGCGGCGCTCAAGGAGATACGGCGCGCCGAAGAGGGGAGCGAACGGAGGACGCCGGTGATCATTTCAACCGCGCTGGGCGGCAAAGGGGATGTGATGGACTGCGTCAAGGCAGGCGTGCAGGGGTATCTGGTGAAACCGATAAAATGCGACCTGCTTGCGCAGAAGATAGAAAGTTGCGTCAACCGTATTTGAACCTGCCGGTTTGAGATCATGTTTTGGGCCGCCGGCCGCGGCCGCTTTGGCGGCCTTCCCGGCCCGGATGCGGCAACACCGCTCGATTTCCGCATCTATGGGTTGGCATCGATTACAGGCAGCGGATATAATGCCGCCATGGCTGATGAATCCGGAAAAATGAAGATCCTTCTGGTCGATGATTCCAAGCTGGTTCTCGATCTGTACGCCCTGGGATTGAGCGACGAGCTGTATGACAAAAAAACGGCCACAAACGGCCGTGAAGCGCTGGAGATCTACGAGACCTGGAAACCCAACTTGATCGTTCTCGATATCGTCATGCCCGAAATGACCGGTTACACGGCGCTTAAGCAGATCCGCGAGATGGAAAAGACCAATGGCCGCCAGACCGCCATAGTGATGGCCACCGCCCTCTCCGACAAAAGCGACATTGTGGATTGCGCGCGGGTGGGCATTCAGGGCTACATCATAAAACCGTTCAAGCATTTTGAAATAGCCCCCCGCCTGGAAGCGTATTACTCCGTCTTCAAAAAAAACCAGAAGTAAATGCGTTGCGCGCCGCGCCGCCTGCCGTATCGCGGAGCGATCGAACGGGGATTATTCATGATTCCCGCGCCAAAAAAACCGGGATAGAATATGCCGATGAAAGATGTAATGCGCATCTGTGAACGGCTGGCGCCCCGGGGACTGGCGGCGGATGGCGACAACGTGGGGCTTATCATCGGCGATCCCGCGGCCCGCTGTTCCGGCATTGTGACCGCACTGGACCTCACCGCGGAGGCGGTTGCCGCGGCCGTGGCGGCGCGGGCCAATCTCATCGTTGTCCATCATCCGCCGATCTATTATCCGCTGAAACGGATCGATCTTTCCACGCCGCAAGGGCGGCTTGTCGCCGCCGTGCTCCGCCACGGCATCGCGGTTTACGCCATGCACACCAATCTCGATTTTGCCCCCCGCGGGCTGAACGATCATGTGGCGCGGCTGGTGGGGCTGAAGAACGTCCGTCCCGCCGCCGGACCGGGAAAGGCGGTGTACCGTATCGGCGCGCCCGGCAAAGTGATGACCGCCGCCGCATTCGCCCTTCAGGTGAAAAAGGGGCTGAACATTTCGTCTGCGCGCCTGTACGGCGATGGAAAGAAGATCGTAAAACGTGTGGCGGTCTGCACGGGGGCGGGGGCGGATCTGCTGGCCGACGCCCAGGCGCACGGGGCCGATCTGCTGTTGACTGGCGAGGTGCGCCACCACAACGCGATGGAATGCGCGGGGCGGGGGATGTGCATGATCGACGCCGGCCATTTGGGAACGGAACGGCCGATGGCGGCGCTGGTTGCCGCCCACATTAAAAAGATGATGGCAAAATCGGGAAAAAGGACTAGAATCACAACCTTGTACATTGAAGAACCATTTAGGGATTATTGAGGAACGCGTGGAAAAAAATCTGGCACTTCTTATCGATCTGCAAAAGGCCGACGACGAAATTACCCGTTTGGAATCGGTCATCAACGCTTTCCCGGCCCTGATGAGCCAGCAGGATACGGCGCTGGGCAAGGACCGGGCCGCCTATGAGGAATACAAAAAGAACCTCGAGGCCGTCAACAAGGCGCGTCTGGGCAAAGAACGCGAGGTTGAGGAAAAGAAGGCCGCCATCGCCAAATCCCGCATGAAGCTGAACGAGGTGAAGACCAACCAGGAATATCACGCCGCCCAGCAGGAAATCAAAAACATGGAAGAGGCCATCGGGCGCCTGGAAGACGAGCAGTTGGAGATCATGGAGAAGCTCGACGCGGCGAAGGCCGAGGAAAAAGGCTTTAAGGAAAAAGTGGCGGCGGAGGAAAGGGAATTCGCGGCTGTCAAGGCGGGAAAGGAAGAAGCAGTCGCTGAAGGGAAGGCGAAAGCGGAAACGGCACATGCGCATCGCAAGGAGATCGCCGCCGGCGTTGATCGGCCGGTGCTGTCACAGTACGACCGGGTGTTCAAGGTGCGCGAGCGCAAAGCGGTGGCCGAGCTGAAAGACGGCTTCTGTTCCGCCTGCCACCAGATGGTGTTGCCGCAGTTGGCGGTTGAAGTCCGCACCGGCACGCGTCTGCACACCTGCCCGCACTGCAACCGGTTCCTTTACGCGCTTCCTGATCTCAAATAATTTCGGCGAAGGCGGACAGACGGCCGCCGCGCCCGGCGACGGGGGCGGAGGAAAGTCCGGACACCATAGAGCGGGGCACTCCTTAACGGGGAGCGGGAGTAATCCCAGGGAAAGTGCCACAGAAAAGATACCGCCCCTTCATTGGGGTAAGGGTGAAATGGCGAGGTAAGAGCTCACCGGGCCGGCGGCGACGCCGGCCGCATGGAAAACCCTGCCCGGTGCAAGGCCAAATAGGGGGGCGTTTCTCCGCAAGGAGAAGGAAGTTGCTCGCTTCCCGCCTCCGGGTTGGCTGCTTGACCCCGCCGGCAACGGCGGGGCTTAGATAAATGGCCGTCGCCCCTCACGGGGTACAGAATCCGGCTTATAGTCCGCCTTCGCATTTCTTACCGTCGCGGCGCCATCCCTCCGCAGGCGGAAAAAACCGGACAGCACGAAGTGTAAATCCAGTCATGTTGTTAAAGCTCTGCTTCTTCATTGCCGGTTTTACTCCTCAATTAAAGCGGGTTAAACTTCCAGTGATGGAATATGAATTGACCCAGCACGCAAAAGATGTGATTAAAGAGCGCGGCATCTTAATGCGGTGGGTTGAAAGCACAATAAAGCATCCGCATAGAACCACTTCCACGACTTCCGATGGATTGGAACACAGGCTTGCGGTGATCCCGGATTATGGCGGGAGGGTTTTACGGGTTATAATAAATCAACGGAAAAGCCCCATAAGGGTTGTAACCGCGTTTTTTGACAGGAGCATGAAGGGTAAATTATGAATTTAAAGGTGGACGAAAAGGCGGATGCCCTGTACCTCCGGCTGGATGATTCAAAGATCGTGGAATCCGAGGAAGTCTCCTCCGGTGTAGTTTTGGATTACAACGAGCAAAATCAGGTGGTCGGGATCGAAATCCTCCATCTCTCCAAACGAAGCCCAAAGCTGAATTTAAAAGAACTCCAGTTCCAGACTACGTAATTGTTGGCAAAGAAGAATGATTGATGATTTGGTTAAGTCGTTTAAAGCCACCTTGTATGAAAGGGTAATTAGCCCACTCTTCGGAGCCTTCATTTTGTCATGGTGCCTTTGGAACTGGAAAATCCTTGTTTTGTTGTTTTTCGGAAAAGATGAAGCAGCTTCTTTGAGAATTGAGCATATTGAGCAGATTCCTTATCTGTCTGCATGGTTTGGGTATGGGTTTTATGGGCTTGATGGTGGAATTACACACTTGATTATCCTCCCACTATTGTCGGCACTATTTTTCATATTTGTATATCCTTATCCCAATAAATGGGTTTACGTTTTTTCAAAAACCAGAGCTGAGGAATTAATAACTAAAAAAAATGAGATAGAGAAGAAGACTCCAGTCCCTCAAGATAAATATGACAAATTGGTTCTTCAGGTAAATGAAAAGGAACGCGAGACGATCAGCCTGCTTGAAGAAAGGAGTTCGACGATATCTGCTTTAGAACGCGAAAATAAAGAGTTGAAAGATAAGATTTTCGAGCTTAGTAAGAAAGCGGTTGAGAGTGAAGAAAATTATAACAATAGAAATATGGAGAATAATCCACTAATTATCAAGCGGGAAATTGTCGGCGATTCGGATTCTGATAATGTTCAGCCTGCCGCCATGACCGGCAATGAAAAAATGGATGTGCAAGCAAAGTGGCGCGAAGAATACCTTGCGCTTAAAAGTAGTGGCATATTGGATGATTTTAGAAAACTTATTAGCGGCATCTACGATGAAAATGATTATTTGGACCCTATTTTAATTGCCAAATATGATGCGCTTGGGTTAATTCTAAGGGATAGTTCGAATCGAGGCAATCGAGCCTCATTTTTATTGAGCGACAAGGGGATGTTTTTTAGTGGATTGTTCCACAAGGGGGAATAACAGAGATCGGTTTTGATTTAAGAACCGGACAGGTTGCGAGCCTGACATCGCTTATGCAGCTGTCAATGCAAGAAAAGCGGGATGCGCGTCAGCGCGCGGCGGCGGCAGCCGAATGCGAGCGTTTCTTTTTCTTTTCGCGGTCCATGCCGGCGATACTTTCGCGGCGGTCGGGGTATTCCTGCCGCACGGTGGCGGGCTGGCGCATGATGTCTCCCAGGCCCATCGCGTGGCGTATCTTGAGGTGGAGGTTTTCCTTCCACGACAGAATGCGGAGGGCCGCCGATTTGGCGGTGTCCATCACATCCATTTTGCCAAAGGCTTCATCGTACAGGTTCGCCACCATCTTCGCTTTTTCCCGCGCCGCCTCGTTCGGGGCGTAGGCCGCCGAACTCCAGAACATCGGGCGGAACCGCAAGGCGTACTGCTTCCATGATTCAAGGCGGAGACGGAGGAATTCGTCGGCGCCGCTTTCCGGGGACGGCGCATACCGCATAAGCTGCGGATCCCAGGCCAATCCGTTTTTCTCGTTATAAGCGATGTCATCCCGCAGGCGCAGGTATCCCTTCACGGCGGTGTGGGCCATGCTGAGGATGCCGGGGCCGTGCGTTTCGTATTTCCGCACGAACGCGTCTTTCAGGATGCGCGAGGTATCATCAAGCGTGAAATTGGGGTGGTGGAACCATATCCTGTCCTGTCCGTGCTGTTCGGGGTAGGGGATGTCCATAAGCAGTTTGCCTTCGACCTCGTAGTCCTGATACAAACGGGTGCCGGGGATCGGGCCGAACTGCATGAACTGGAGCAGATCCGATTCGAGGCCGATGGCCCAGTCGATGTCCTCTTCTATCGTGCGTGCGTCGTGGTGCTCCATGAAAAGGATGGTGGAGGCAAGCACGGTGATGCCGCGGTCCTGGATATCTTTTATCAGGGCGTGCAGGTCGACCCCTTTGGTTTTTTCAAACACGTTCCACTTCGATTCCACGCCGATCCAAACGAAGTTCACGCCCATGCGGACGAGGAAATCGACCCCCATGCGGGTGATCGCTTCGGCGGAAGAGAAAATCGAGAACGTGTAAGCTTTTTCGTGGGCTTCCATTTCCGCCAGCAGGGCGGCGGCGCGCTTGGGCATTTTGCAGAAATTTTCGTCCATGAGCGAGAAATCCTCGGCCCCCGTCGCGGTTTCGGATTTTCGGCACGCGTCGAAGAGATCGCGCCCCTCGCGCAGGAACGAGGTGTACTGTTTTTCAAATTTGTGGGCGGTGGCGCAGAAGCGGCAGGAGTTCTGGCAGCCGACGCCGGGAAGGATGATCGCCCCCTTGTCGGAAATCGGCGCGCCGTAAATGTGTTTTCTGACGGAAGAGGGGGTTACGGGATGGATGATGGCCCGTTCCTGATGCGGCTCGTTGAAGTAGGTGCGCAGCCAGCGCACCCCTTCGCCGCGGCAGACCTCATCGTAGTCGACATGGTTTCTGAGGTTTGGGATCGCCGCGCCATGTCCGCCGAGCAGTATCTTGGTGGCCGGGGAGTGTTTGCGGACGTAATTGGCCATGCGGGCCGCCTTCAGCACGTTCGGCACGATGAAGGAGATGCCCACATGCGTATAGTTGCCGTTTCGTATCTCTTTGGTGAATTCTTTCCACGTCGGGAAATCAAGCACCGTCGTGGGGGTCAGGATGTTTTCCGCGAGGAGGTACAGGCCGAAAGAGGGATTGTTCTGGCGGGGGGAATGGATGCCCTGTTCCCGCGTCACCTGGTTGTTGAGCAGTTCCATGGTGCACAGCGCCTCGCCATATTCGTCGGATACGCCGAAAGGTTTGAAGACGCCGGTGAGGAGCAGTTTTTTCTTTGGCATTCAGTTTCCCATCAATTCAGTACGGTTCAATCGCGCATGCGCGTTATTTCAATCTTTGCCGGGCGGTCCGGCAAAACCTCCGGCCGGATATTAGCCATAAATTCCGGCGCGGGTTGACGGAAAAACAGATATGCGACCTGTTTCCCCCCTGCGGTGAAGCTTTTCAGCCTTCGGCAGCCTGCTCAAACGGTCAAATCCATCTTTCCCCAAACGGCTCACAAAAGCCGCCCCACTGATGACTGTACCAAAGTTTCGGTGGAAAAGCGAAAGGTAAAAACTGAATGAGGCAGGTAAGAGGAGTGTCGCCGAATTTTTGGGGTATTTTGCCTGCGTATGGCCGCGATAAGGGATGAATATGGCTTTAGAGCCGGGATGGCCTCTGTCCGGCGGAAAGTGACCGCCATGTGGAACTGGGCGGGGCGCAAAAAGTAACAATAGGTGTCGATCCGCCTTTTGCATTAAAATGTTTTTCGAGGTTTTAACGCAACAAAACAGTACAAAAAGCGCTTTCTTTATTTTTGCGGGGATGGCCGAATACCGATGAATAACGTGCTGGTGGTCGATGATGAACCGGATGTTCTGGAGATAACGGCGCATTTTCTTCGCGGCAGGGGCTTTGCCGTGGAGCGCGCGGCAAACGGTGCGGAAGCTTTGCGGATGGCGGCTGCCGGCCCGCCCGATCTGGTGGTTCTTGATATCTCCATGCCGGGGATGGACGGTATTGCCGTATTGGGGGAATTGAAGAAGAAGCATCCCGCCACCGAGGTCATTATGGTAACGGCCAACGCCGGGGTGGAAACCGCCATCTTGTGCCTGAAGATGGGGGCGTATGGCTATTTGATGAAACCGCTCGACTTCAACCTGCTTTATCTGGATGTGAGCCACGCGCTGGAGCGCCGCCGCATGGCCCTTGAACTTGACGAATCCCGCAGGAAGCTTGAACAGAAGGTCGAGGAACTCCGGAAACTCAACGAACAGAAGAACAGATTCCTGGGTATCGCCGCGCACGATTTACGCAACCCGCTTGGCTCGATACGCGGGTTCAGCGATTTTCTGCTGGAGGGGGGGCTGGATGAGGAAACCTCGCAGGAATACCTGCGGAATATCAGCGGCGCAAGCAGCGATATGCTGATCCTGCTCAATGATCTGTTGGACATAGCGCAGATGGAAAGCGGCAACTTTGACCTGCATTTGGCGAATGCCGATATTTCCGAGATGGTGGGAACGCGGGCGGCGCTGGCGCGGCTTTCGGCCGCAAAGAAAGATATCGCGGTCGAAGTTCATCTCCAGGAAGGGCTTGTCTGCCTGATGGATCAAGACCGGATCGCGCAGGTGGTGGACAACCTCATCAGCAACGCCGTCAAATATTCCCCCCACAAAACCATTGTGCGTGTGGAGACGTCCCGGGAAGGGGGGATGGCGCGGGTGACGGTGCGGGATGAAGGTCCCGGCATAAAAGAGAACGAACGGCATAAGCTGTTCGGCGAGTTCCAGAAATTGAGCGCGCGCCCCACCGGCGGCGAGAAGAGCACCGGCCTGGGGCTTGCCATCGCGAAAAAAATAGCGGAGGCGCACCAGGGGCATATCGGCGTGGAGAGTGAGGCGGGGAAGGGGAGCGCGTTCTACTTTAAAATACCGTTGAAATAACGGTTTCGCCGGTTGGCGGTTTTTACCGGCGCCAGTGATCCCAATGGGCGACGGCGCCGACGTATCGCGTGGCATTCCCCGCCGTGGCATTTGCATACACGGCCATCTCGCGTAGAACTTCCTCGCCAAGGGCGGCCACCCCGGCCTTGGTGACGCCGCGTTCATGCAGCTTCATCAGGAAGGCGGCGTCGAAGGCGTCCCCCGCGCCGGTGGTATCGACCGGTTTTATATTGCCGGTCGCCGGGACATTCAGATAGTGGTTGGGGCTGATGACGGCGGCCCCTTTTTCCCCTTCCGTTATCAACACAAGCGCGGCGCGTGGAAAGCGGTTTCGTACGGCGGCAGGATCCATTTTGTCCGAGCCGGTTATCTGTTCGTATTCGCCATCGCTGATCTTCACGACATCGGCATGGGCCAGCCCCTCTTCCAACGCATCGAGCATTTCTTTCCCGGTCGGTTCCCACAGGGCGGGGCGGAAGTTGGGATCGAATGAAATGATAGCCCCCGCTTTCGAGGCGGTGCGCACCGCCAGCAACGTCGCCTCGCGCGCGCTGCCGGTGGTCATGGAAAGCGTACCGAAATGCAGGATACGGGCGCGCGCCGCTACATCCGGGGGAACATCTTCCGGGCGGAACCGCACATCCGCCGTGTTGTTGCGGTAGAAAGTGAAGTCGGGGCGCATGTATTCGTCCAGCGTCACAAACGCAAGCGTTGTCTTCGCCTCTGTATCGACCGCGATATGGCCGGTGTTCACACCGTGGCCGGAAAGATACCGCATCAACATGCGTCCGAAAGGGTCGGCGGACAACCGCCCCAGAAAAATTGTTTCCACCCCCTGCCGGGCGCAGCCGATGGCCACATTGGCGGGGGCGCCCCCCGGCATCGCCTTGAAGGAGCGGCTCCGGTCCAGCGCGCCGCCGTTTTCCTCGGAGATCATGTCGATCAGCGCTTCTCCCACGCAAATGATCACGGATTTCCTCCCTTGGTCTTTTCGTACACCGCCAGAATGCGGGCCGCGATAGACCGCCACGCGTACCGTTCCACCGCCTCCTTCCGTCCCGCGGCGGACATGGATGAAAGCAACGGCGCATCCAACAGGAGCGCGGCGATGGCGGCGGCATAGCGCTTGGTATCCGCCGGATCAATGGCCTCGCCGAACGCGCCCGACGCAAGTATCTCGGCGGGGCCGCCCCGGTCGGTGGCAATGACGGGCAATCCGCTCGCCAGCGCCTCGACGATCACGATGCCGAACGGCTCGTAACGCGAGGGACAGACGAAAAGATCGGCGGCGGCATAGTACGCCATCAACTCTTCGTCCGTCAGCCGGGGGAAGAACCGGATATGCCGCTCTATCTCCATATTGCGCGCTTGTTGCCGCAGCGACAGCGCGTATTCATCGGTTCCGTCCCCTTCCGGTATGGCGAACAGCGCCGATTTCCGTTTTAAGCCCAGCGCGGCCACCACATCGGGAATCATCCGCAGCAAAAGGTCGAAACCCTTTCGCTTATCAACCCGGCCCACGGTGAAGATCAGCGAATCAGTGTAGATCGCCAAACGCTTCCGGGCGGCGGCCTTGTCGGCGGGGGGATGATAGCGCTCCGTATCCACTCCCGGGGGAATGACGGTTATCCTTTCTTCCGCGCCGGGATAGTGTTCATTAAACAGCTCTTTTTCCTGCGAAGAGGTGGCGACAATGGCGGATGCTTTGCGAACAATGCGCTCCTCTTCGGGTATGCGGATCGAATAGCTGTAGAGTGTATCGTCGGGAAGCGTAAGCCGCTTGACCTTTCCCAGGGAATGCGCGGTCCAGAGATACGGAACGTTGAAGAGTTCGGCCAGGCGGTCCGCCATCCACCCTCCGTCCCAATAGTGTCCGTGGATGATGTACGGCACACGGCCCGTGGCCCGCAGCCACATCTCTGCCTGTGCCGCCAGCCCCGGAAGGTGGGGCATCAGGTCTTCCTTGCGGATGAAACCGTCTCCGCCGGCTTCCAGCCGCACCACCAATGCGCGGGGGGCCACCGCCTCTTCCACGGGTTTGCCGCCCCAGCGCCGGGTAAAACTGACCACCTCGATATCGGGCGCAAGGGAGGCAAGGGCTTTCATCAGTTCCCGCTCGTACACGCACTGGCCCCCGCTGTCCGGCTGGCCGGGCAGCGCCAGGGGATCGCTATGGGGATTGGCGAATACGATGGTGCGCATGTTCATTCCTCCAGCCAGCGGTAATGCTTCAGCCCCTCCAGAACGCCGGAGACGAAGGCGCCCTCCTCGCCGTAATTGCCGCATGCTATGTAAGAGTTTTGTCCTCCGCGGGTGCGTACTAGCGCTTTTACCTCGCGTTTTGCGTTCGCAACCACTATGGCGTTAACCCCCGATATCAGCAGGTCGTAATCGTTCATGGTGTCGCCGCTGAAAACGCATGATGCGGGGGGAATGCCCCACTTTTTGAGCAGGTACCAAAGGGCGTTTTTTTTGGAGACGTCGACCGGCAATATGTCCAGAAGGCCGGTTCCATTATTCGGATCGCGCGAGACGATCACATGGGTCATCAGGCCCAGGCGGACCAGCATGTTTTCCGCCTGCACGCGCGCTTCGGCCTCGGGCACGGACGGGCCGAAGTAATAGCTGATCTTCAGGTTGCTGTTTTTCTCCGGTTCCTGTTCCTTGAGAAAAGAGAACTGCTTCATGACCGTTCTCACCCGCGGCGCGAAATCCTTTCCGGCCGTTTCCAGGTTCCGCTCTTCCCAGCCGTGATCGAGGATGAATTCGCCGCCGTCCAAATTCCATATCTCGGCGCCCACGTTGCATATAATGGCGTGGGGAACGGGCAACCCCTCGCGGCGGATGCCTTCCCGGGCATAATCAAAATAGCGCCCGGTGACATATACCACCCGCATATCCAGTTGCGTTTCCAGCCAGGTCTTGAAGCGGCGGAGGTTCTTCGCGTTATCGGTCCGCGGCCGGACGGAGCGGTCCGGCACCAGCGTTCCATCAAGGTCCGAGGCGAACAACCGGCGGTGCGCCATCCTCACACGCTCCGCTCCACGAGGTTCTTCAACTTTCGTCCGTAGAGGGCGAGCATTTCCTCAGCCGACCCGGCATCTTTCCCTTCGACCGTGAGATCGAGCAACTGGCCGTCACCCGACGTTCGGATCAGAAGCCAACCGTCTTTCAGCCACACTTTCACCCCGTCCTGCTGTTCGCGGTAGGCGTCGCCGAAGAGCGATCCGAGACTGCGCATCACCGCCCCCATTTTTTCCGCCGGACAGCGGATGGAGGCGTTGAATATGAAGCGGGGCGGTATTTCGGCCGCCAGCGCGGAGAGGTCCGTTTTGTGAACGATCAAATGTTCCACCAGCTTGATCAGCGCAAAGAGCACGCTGCGGTCGACGTAATAATGGGTAAACTCCGGCCATACCCGCAGGGACTCTTTTTCGCGCACCGCCAATTGGTTTACCGCAGCGTCAAGTTTTGAAAGAGGAACCGCCTTCAGCTTCCTTTCCCTGATCCACTTGCCGAAGATGCGCGGCAGCCACGGCGGAACGAATATCCGGGCGCCCACCGAAGCCGCGCGGATGTATATCATGTAAAAGATCAGGCGCGTCAGCTCCTGGTCGATAACCTGCCCGCTTTCATCGGCGAGGATGGCGCGTGTATTGGCGGGATGCAGCCAGATACCGAGGGATGCGTTTCGCCGCGTCAGGCCGCTGAGGATGTCATACACTTCGCGTCCCCGCCCGAACTGGTACGGCTCTCTCACCGACGGCAGATATTCGTGGATCACTTCGACGCCCAGTTTTATCAGCATGTCGACGAAGGTATTGGTCGCCGAGCCGGTATCGGCCACCAGCAGTACGCGGGGTTTTTTTCCGGATTTCGCGCTTACGTCAATGGATTGCAGCGCCTCCTGCATATACGGCTCATAGATGCGGGGGGGGAACTGGTTTTGCCCTATCAAGTCCAGCGGCACCAGCGGAAAATCGCCCCGCATGAGGGTCATTTCCATCTTGCGCTGTGCGTTGCGGCTGATCAATGTGCCGTTGTCGTCAAAAAAGGAGATGGAGACCACCGAGGGATGTTCATCTGACATCCCCACATATACGCCTGCGTCAAACTGCCGTTCCAGCGCAATGCCGTATTGCAGAAACGGGATCGAGCTGTACTTGAGGTCGAATACGTCCACCCCCACGCTGTTGAGGCCGGTGACCAGGGCGTCCTTGATGATGCGTGAATACGGCGATGCGTCGCGTGCCGTTATGATCCGTTTGCCGATACCGAGGTATGCCCCGAACGCTTCCCCCAGTTGCGCGGCGAAATCGGGGCGCATCGCCACGTTCGCCAGCCCTTCCACCCCGGTGGCGGTAAAAAGGGATTCAGTTACGGAAGTTCCCCACACGATATTTTCATTGACGACGGCATTGCGTTCAATCCGCTTATCGGGCCATATCTTTACCCCTGCACGGATCTCGGCGCCGTTGCCGATCAAGGTGTTGTCGCCGACCACCGAGCCGTCGGCGATCGACGCCTTCCGGGTAACGATCACGCGCTTGCCCATGATGGCGCCGTTCACATGGGCGTTTTCGCCCACATAGCTGTTGGCCTGGATGACCGACCTCGTCACGTTGGCGTGGCGGTCGATGACGGAATAGTTGCCCAATACCGTGTAGGGCCCCACGGTGGCCCCCTCTTTTATCTGCACATAGTTTCCAATGTAGACCGGCGGGTGCACATGCGCCAGCGGCGAGATGTTCGATTTTTCCCCCACCCACAGCCCTTCTTTGATCTTCTTTCCCTGCATCGGGAACTGGACGAGGCCGTTGAGGATGTCGTTTTGCGCCTTATGCAGGCTGGCTATGTCGCCCACGTCGCACCAGTAACCTCCGGCCACATAGCCGAACATGGGATCGCCCCGGCTCAACAACTGCGGAAAGACGTCGCTACTGAAGTCGTAAGAGCGCCCCGCCGGGATCAGGTCCAGCACGCTGGGATCCAGCACATAGATGCCGGTGTTGGCGGTATCGCTGAACACTTCGCCCCAGCTCGGCTTCTCCTGGAAGCGTTGCACGGCGCCACCGGCGTCCGTGATGACGACCCCATATTCCAGGGGATTGTTGACATGCACG
>JAKAGL010000029.1 GCA_021815535.1 bacterium | reverse complement strand
CTGCAGGGTTTTCAGCCGTTTTTCCATCAACGCGGCATCCCGTACCCGAGCGGCCATCAATCCCAGATGTTTCGCCACCGTTTGCAGCAACGGTAGGTTGGCCTCCTTTTCCTCACGGCTGGCCAGAAAAATGAATCCCAGGCATTCTCCCTCATGAACCGCTGGCACGCAAACAATGGTGGCAAAGCCGTTCTTTTCGCAGAAACCCTCCTGGGTTTCCTCGATCCACTCGGGGGTTCCGCTTTCAATGGCGATGCGGCATGCGCAGGTGGGGGCTTCCAAGCCGCCGAAACAGAAGCCGGCAAGCCCTTCGCCCGATTCGGCTTCCGTGGTGATGCCCGCATGGCTGAAGCGAATGCGGACCCATCCGGCGTCCATGCCGGTGGCGGCAACCAGTTCGGTCAGAAAGTTCTTTAACGCGGTGCGGGCCGCTTTTTCGCTGTTGGTATGGGCCAACGGTGTCAGAAGAAGCGGCAGATTCCGCTCGATGCTCATATCACGGCCAACCCGATATCGTTAATCCCCGCTGAGCGGCAGATCCCCATGATTTCTACAGCCAGTCCGTAAAAGAGCCGCTTGTCGGCCCGGATGATGACAGAGCTTTTGGCGCCGGCAGGCTGCCTCAATGCCGTGCTGATTTCTTCCTTGGTGCTCTCTTTGCCATCGAGAAATATTTTCCCCTCGCCGCTGATTTCGATGGTGAAGGAGCGTTTCTGCCCCGCGGCCGCCCCTGCCTTGGCGTCGGGGAGTTGGATGTCGAGACGCGACGCGAAGCCGACGTAGGAAGTGGTTACCATGAAGAAGATGAGAAGCACCAACACCACGTCGACCAAATTGATGATCTGGAGCGAGAAATCCTCTTCCGCCGGCTTAAGGAACTTCATTGACCGTTGCACCCGCTTTCTTGTCGGAGACGAAGCGTTCCAGCACTTCCTCTATCAGGTCGATGGAGACCTCTTCCATTTCGTGTATGAGCCGCTCGGTGCGTCCACGCAGGAAGTGATAGCCTCCCAGCGAGACGATGCCGACCATCAGGCCTGCGGCTGTGGCGATGAGCGCTTCTGCCACCCCGGCCGCGACCATCGAGGGGTTGCCTGGCCCGCTGGAGGCGATGGCGCCGAAAGAGCGGATCAGCCCTGATACCGTACCGAGCAAACCGAGCATGGGGGTGATGCTTGCGATTACCCCCAGTCCGCGCAGCCGCGAAACCAGCCAAGCCGCTTCGTGGCCTCCCGCCCCTTCCACGGCGCGTTCGGTTTCCAAAACGCCGAGGTCGGCGCGCAGCAAACCGGCCCGAAGGATGCGGCTGATTGGCACGTCGTGTTTGCGGCAGACCTTGAGCGCCTGTGCGAAATCGCGTTTCTCCCAGTGGGATTTTACTTCATTGATGAAGCGTGGATGGATAACGTTGCTCCGGCGGAGCCCGATGAATCGTTCGATGAAAATAGCCATCGCGAGGATGGAGCACACAAGGATGGGCCACATCATAAAGCCCCCCTTGATGAACATGCCCGCCAGCCAGAAAGAATCGCCGTCAAACGGAGTGGCAAATGCCGGCGGAACGGCGATCAGCGAAACCGCAAGGGAAGAAAACCCGTTGCGCATTACGTTTACCCCCATAATTACAGATTTTTATAGCACAGTTGAGGTTTGACTGGACACTTTTTTATCACTAGACTGATGGGAAGATGAATGATCAAAATATATTCTGCGCCGTGATGATGGCATGTTTTTTCGGTTTTGCCGCCTCGGACACCCGAGCCGATATCGTAAAATTCGTCGATAAGGACGGGGTTCTCAATTTTACCGATCATTTCGTGGCCGGAAAATCCGAAGTATTCATGCGTGTACGGGCGCACGCGCCGCTTCCTCCTATCATGCTGCATGAAGCAAACCGTCACCGTTATTTGCCGCTGATACATGCCGCGGCGGCGGAGCACGGCATTGATCCCAAGTTCATCTCATGCGTTATCGAAGCGGAAAGCGGATTTAATCCGGGCGCGGTATCGCGCGCGGGGGCGCGGGGGCTGATGCAGTTGATGCCTTCCACCGCGATGCGGTACCGGGTGGATAATCCGTTCGATCCGGAAGCGAACATTTATGGCGGAACCCGTCATCTCAAATCGCTTTTGAAAAAATACCGCGGGAACATGAAGCTCACTCTGGCCGCTTATAACGCAGGGGAGGATGCGGTCTCAAAATACAGCGGCGTTCCACCGTTCCCCGAAACCCGGGAATACGTTTCCAAAATTCTCCGCAACTACAACAAGTCCACGGCGCTTTCCGACGATGCGATGGTAAAAATCAAGATTTACCGGTATACCGCCAGCGACGGTTCCATCCTGCTCACCGATACGCCGCGTCTGGGGAGAGAACACAATTGATAGTTCCTAAGATGGAAGGGGCGGGGGCATGAACCGCCTCAACCGCATCAACCTGCCAAACAGGCTGACACTGTTGCGGATTTTTGTCGTTCCACTCATTATTGTGTTTCTTGTGAAACCGTCCCCTCTATTTTCTTTTCTGGCGGCAGTGGTCTTTACGGTAGCCGCCATCACCGACTGGCTTGACGGGCATCTTGCCCGCTCCACCGGGCAGGTAACGACTCTCGGAAAACTTCTCGACCCGATTGCCGACAAAATACTGATGGTATCCGTTTATATCCCGCTGGTAGGGGTGGGGCGGATACCGGCTTGGCTGGCCACCATCATGATAGGTCGTGAACTGGCGATCAGCGGGTTGCGGGCATTGGCCGCAACCGAGAAACTTGTTATTCCGGCGGGTACTGCCGGAAAATATAAGACGGGGTTTGAAATTGCGGCAATGGAGTTTTTATTGCTCAACTGGGACTATAAGTATGTGCATTTTCAGACGTTAGGGTTCGTTTGCCTTTTGGTTGCTATGGTTTTCAGCCTTTTTGCCGCAGTCACCTATTTTCTTTTATATTGGCGGGCTAAAGAATCAGTCCCCATTTGACGATAAATTGCATACAGGAGTAACGGGCCTCCGGCTTATGGGTTTAAAGGCCGGTTTCGGGGGGTTGTTGACTACCTGCATAACAGTTTGTAAAATAACGTATGCACCGTATTTTTTTTGGGGAGTCCCGCGGAATATAGCGGTTCTCTCCTGCAGGAAGAAAAGGGATACGGGGCCGTGCAGAAGATTATGTTGAGTGGGGAGAAGAAGGAGGTTCTTTTTCCGGTTAGTTCGGGATGTTGAATCCTTATGCTCCTATTTTTTGGCTTATTAAATTTATTTTTTTAATTTTTTTGGAGGATTTGTATGAAGAAGACAGCATTGTTCCTTGTGATGGCTTTGGCCATGATAGCCTTTGGCTCGGGCAAAGCTCACGCCGATCGCGGCTTCTGGTTCCACAGCACCGCGGCGGGTTGGACCACCTACTTTAACATCACCAATGAAGATACTTCCGCGCACGCCGTGACCGTTACGTTCTACCCGATTTCCACCAGCACCACGGGCACCGCTCCGACGGCGCTTGGCAGCACCACGATGACTGTTCAGCCGAACGGCCAGTGGAACTTCGACACCTCCAACATCGGCGTCACGGCTCTTAGCACAACCGCGTTGGAAACGGCCATCCGCGGCACTGTGAAAATCACCAGCGCATCAGCCGGTAAAGTTCACGGGCACTCCACCCAGGCCAATGCAACGTTCTCCGGGTTTGACCTGACCATCGACACCGGCGGCCACACTGCTGAGTAATATCAGCTTCTGAAGGTTTCAATCCCCCGGCCATGCATCATGGCCGGGGTTTTTTTTATATTTAGCGTCCCGTTCATCTATAATCACATACTATGAAAAGAACCATTTTGCTTCTTCTCGTGCTTTTCCCCCTTGCCGCCTGCCAACCCGCCGAAAAGGCCAAGGCCGATTCAAAAATCCATTTTGAGCTTGCCCGTGAATATCTGATGGCGGGCAATCCCGAAAAAGCGGTGGCGGAAGCCGACGCCGCCTTGAAAGCCGACGACGGGAACACCGACGCCGCTTTTCTGAAGGCGGACGTTTTGGCCAAAGGAGGCCACCATGATGAGGCGCTGCAGGTTGTGGAAAAAGCGGGCGAAAAACTGGCCCCGCCGGACGCGTATCTGAAGGAACACTGGCTTGGCATGCTCTCCTTCCACAAGGGAGATATGGAAAAGGCCCTTGATCATTTCAACCGCTCTGTGGCCGCGAACGCCGCATTTGCCGATAACTATTCAATGATTGGCCAGACGTGCGCCAAAATGGGTAAGGCGCGTCAGGCGGTGGAGGCGTATGAAAAATGGACTTCTGTCGAGCCGGCCAGCGAGCGCGCATGGAGCCAGTACGGCATGGCGTTGTTGGGGGCGCATGAATTGGACAGGGCGCAGGAAGCGTTGAACAAGGCGCTTGCCCTCAATCCCAAAAGCGGCCTGGTTTACAATTACCTCGGCGCGCTTGCCGTGGAAAGGCATCAACCAAAGGAAGCCGAAGAGTTCTTCCGCAAATCGGTCGCTCTCGACCCCCAAAACCAATTCGCACACCTGAATCTAGCCCAACTCCTTATATTAGGCGGGAGGCACAAGGAAGCGCTTGCGCCTTTGACAAAGGCGTTGGAGATACAGCGGGACAACCAGTTCGCGCTTTTCTACATGGGGCGGTATTTCCAGATGGAGAAGGATTTCGGCAAAGCGGCGGATTATTATGAGAAAGCTTTGACGAAAGATCCGAAGCTGTGGGTGGCACGAACCAGTGTGGCCGAAGCGGCATTGGCCTCAGCTGGCATGTACGATCGCGCCGAGAAAGTATTAACCGAGGGGATCGAAAAAGATCCGGCCAACCAGCAGGGTTACTACTATTATTCCGCCCGCATCAGCCTGGCAAAGGGGGATAACGCCGCGGCGTTACAGCAGGCTGACAAGGCGGCCGCGTCACTGGGAAAAGACGAAGTCCTTGCCGAAGCTGACAGCCATTTGTTGCGCGGCCGGATATTGAGCGCAATGAACAAATCAGCCGAGGCGAAAAAGGAATTTCAGACAGCCGCGCAACTTGCGCCGGGCACCGCGATAGAAAAGGATGCAAAAAAACAGCTTGCCCGCTGACAGGGGCGGTTTTTTTTCCCGCACCGCCGTGCAGGGTATTCTCATTTTCGCGGCATTCGCCATTTACTATCTCTCCTTCTGCCAATACGGCATTAATCTCTGGGATGAGGGGGGGCTTTATTACGGCGGCGAGCGCTATCTGCAGGGCCAACACGTTTTTAAGGATTTCCTCGGCTATCCTCCCGGCATCTATTGGATAACCGAGGCGTCGTTTCGGCTTTTCGGCGACGACATGTTGCCTCTTCGTCGCGTGATAGCCGTATTAACCGCATTTTTTCCTCTCTTCGGTTGGTTGATAGGCCGCCGTTTCCTTTCAGGAGCGTGGTTGGCGGCGGCGGTGCTTCTGGTTGCTTCCGCTCCGGCTGTTTTTTACCAACGCACTTATGCGTTGATGCTGTTGTTGGCCGCGTGGGCCGTTCTTGCCTATCTGGACGACCGGAGGCAATGGCCCTGGATTATGGTGGCCGCGGCTGCCGCCTATTTTTTTAAGGTGGAAGTATTGCTTATCACCGCACCGCTTTATGCGTGGCTTGTTCTCGATGCCCACGGATTCCGCCGGCGCGGCTGGGCATTGTTGGCCGCCGCCGCCGGTTTTTTCATGTTGTTTTTCTGGAATGATTGGGTCGATTTTTTGATGTTCAAGGTCCGTACGGAATTAAGTCAATGGGGGAATAGTTTTCCGGTTCCCTGGCGTTCCTATCAGGGGACGCCATTTAGCCTTTTCACATTTTTGGAAAATATGCTTTTCTACCTGCCGTTCGCCGCAGGTGCACTTCTGGCGGCGCACGGCTTTCGAGCCAGGGGGCTTACGAACGCTGAACGGAAACGATTTTTGGTGTTGGCCTTTCTTCAGACCGGGGCGATGGCGTTGGTGGTGATGCGGGCCGGATTCGACAATCTGACCCGCTGCCTGCCTCTTTTCTTCATTTCAGCGGTGGTGTTGGCGCGGCTTGCCGTTTTCCAGTTGCGTGATCCCGGGTGGAGGCGGCTGGCGTTAGCTGTGATGATTGTTCTGTGGGGGCTGTACTTTGCCGATTTCAACATTCTTAAAGGTTATTACACCGGCTCGGTGGGTGTAGTACGTGAAGTGACAACGGCGATTTCCGCCGGGAAAGCGCGTGGCATTGTCACCGCCGAAGCCGATGCCGCGGCCATCGGACGGATGACCGAGTGGATAAAAATGGCGTCGCCGCCGGGATCGGCCATTTTCGCCGCGCCCTTGAATCCGATATGGTATTACTTATCTAGCAGGGAAAATCCCACATTTTATGATTGGGTGCTTCCCGGCACGCTGCGCGGGCGTACAGATGAAGAACGCTTGGTGGCACAGCTGCGGGCGGCCCGTCCCGCGCTGGTGATTATTGTCGATATTGCCATTGACAATAAGCCCGAACGGCGTCTCTCCGCCTATGCTCCCCGCTTCACCAACTGGGTTGCGGATGAGTATGTCTACAGCGGCGCGGTCGGTTATTTTCAGATATGGAGAAGGAAATGAAACGGCTGATCCTGTTTTCCGCCGTGTTGCTTGCAATGGCGGTTTCCGGTGCGGCGGCTCCTTCCGGAGAGGTGAATGAAAACGCCTTTCGGACGGAAGCTGTTTCTTTGGCGCGGCATCAGGCGCGGATGTGGGACGCGGCGGTAGAAAACGACTGGGAAGGTCTGTATGCTCAGGTTTTGCCTCAAACGCGCGAAAAGGTCTCTTTGCTTCAGTTCATGATAAATCCCCATTATCCCGCCCCGTTGCTGGGTATTAAAATATCCGGGGCTGATACCGCCCCCGCACGGGATGAAAACGCCGAGGCGGGAAAAATGATCGCTTCGGGTTCTCCGCCCCCCTATAAGCCGCCAATTCTCAGCTACCGTTTTATCGAGATGCGCTTCTCGCGAGATGCCAGCCGGGCCGTGGTGATATCCAACCTCTCGGTTGCCGCCACGCAATTTCTGGGGCCCACTTCCACGATCATGCCGTTGTATGAGTTCTGGATGAAAGGCGCAGATGGGAAATGGTACGCTGATCTGGCCGCAACAACCTTGATCCATACTTCGGGGGCAGCTACCGGCCACGATCCGATGGAAGGGCTTTCAGTTAAGGTAGAGCCTGCACGGTTTGCCGCCGCACTGGTAGAAGATGCCCGCACCGCCGCCAAAGACCGTGTGGCGGAGCTTTTGGAGCAGGCCTTGTGGCTGGATGTGCCCGAGACCGTTGGCCTTGCGGAAAAGCTCCATTTGGGCTATCGGGAGATGTTGCGCAGCCACCTGGACCGCGTTTACGCCGGCATGTGGAAAAGCCCCGGTTTCTTTCCTGTGTTGATGGATGCGGCCCGCTGGTATCTGCTTATCGGTGAAGATGGCCCTGCCTATGATTGTTACCGGCACGCCGCCATAATCGATATGGATAGCGGCCCGGCCCGTGCCGGGGCGGCCTTGACGGCCGCCCGGACAGGGCGGTGGACCGAGGCCTCGGCCCATTATCGGCACTTGCTTCTTCTCAGCGCCGCGGCAGGTACCAATCCGCCCCCATCGCTGGAGCCGTTCCTCGCGCCTGAATGCAAACTCTGTGAGAAGATTCCTTCTACGGAGGGATTTATCATAGCCGCCCGGTTATGCAACCGGGGTGATTATGCTACTGCCGCCGCGGTGTACCGGTTCTATGCGGAGAAGTATCCCGGTTTTGCCGAAGGGCTGGCGCGGCTAAAACGGGGAGAGGGTCTGACCCTGGTTCAGCTGGTGGGGAATGATTTGGCTCGCGAGGCCGCGGCGCTTACATACCACGATGCAACCGGCGTGCTTCACGCGCTTGGCTTGCGCCTAACGCATCCGGATGACATCCCGGCGGGCGGCACCTTGCCGCAAGGAGGGGTAGGCTTCCGTTCCTCGCTTCCCCTTCCGCAAACTGATTTTTCTGCCGGCCTGTTTACATCCGTTATTCCGGCGGAAGGGTATATCAGTGCTAAGGATGTGGTTCTTTCGCAAAAGTTGGTTGATGGCGGGGGATGGTTATTGGCATCCATGGATGGGGGCAAATTGCACGGGGCATTCCATCCCGATGATGCAAAGGGGCAAAACCCCTCATTTGCGGCGGCAATGGGAAAAATAAAAAAGGGGGGCACGGTTTTCGCCGCTCGGGTGGGAAGCGGTCCCTTCATTCCGGATGCCACCACACTGAAAACGCTGGAAGCGGTGGGGGTCGATGCCGCAGGGCTTCCCACCCCGGTTAGAAACCTGGTTCTGGCCGGGGTAAAAGGAAGAAATCCGGGGAGCGCACGCGTCTTTGCCTCGGACATCGGTTTGTTAAAAAAACTGGATGCGGCGGTAAACGGAGGACCGGGCGCGGTAACGCTGTACGGCTTCGGGCCATCGGCGCGGATCCGTTTGGCCCGTTAGACGTTTGCCGCCTATCCCCTCGCCTAATCATTCAGCGTACCGGGACGGCGCGGATCGGGGCGCGCCTAAAGCCTAAAGCGCCGAATAAAGCACGCGCAGTCCCACAAATCCGAGCGCCAGTGCAAGGCTGCGTATGATCCAGTCGCCGTGGATACGGCTGGAGTAATGTGCGCCAAGCTGGGCTCCCGCCAGAACGCCGATGCCAAGAAACACCGTCCGCATGGCGCCATGGTGGAAAGTGCCGGAAACCACGTGCGTAATGGTTCCGGTAAGGGCCATGAAGGCCAGCGTGAAGTGGGATGTGGCGGTAGCTATGTGCACCGGGAAGTTCAGCATGTGCACCAGCACCGGCACATGGATGATGCCGCCACCGATGCCGAGCAGGCTGGAAAAGAAGCCGACGAATACGCTCCAAAGAATGCCCAGGAGGGAGTGATAGGAGAAGGCATGGGTGACGCCATCCGCTTCTTTGATCTCGCGTATCCAATGGAAACGGGTGTGCTTGTGCGCCGGTTTGGCTTCTTTGCCAGGCCGCATCACGAGGAAAATGCAAGTTACGACCATCAGAGTGCCGATAACCAGGTCAAATTGACGCCGGGGGATGTACATGGTCGCAAGGGCGCCAAGGATGGCGCCGGGGGTGGTGGCGAGGGAGAAGACGATACCCGATTTATAGTCGATACGTTTCATCCGCGCATAGGCCCAGGAACCGGAGGATGCGTTGAAACAGACTACCGCCAGAGAAATGCTGGTGAGCGTCGCCACATTGTCGTTCGGATAGGCGATGAGCAACAGCGGCATAAGCACGAAACCGCCCCCCGCACCGATGAGCGTGCCGTAACTGCCGACAAGAAGGCCAACAGGTATGAGCCAGAGGTAGTGGTGCACGAGCGTGGAGATATCCATGTAATTTAGCGCTCCTATTGCTCAAGAAGACCAGCCGTATTCGGACAGCCCACCCGTAAAGCCGTTATCCCTGAGCGATCTGTTGTTATTGATTAGCCTGGCTGTAATTCATTCGGATGTAAGCCCGGATAATACACCCCCCTGCCCTGAAAGAAAAGTGCCAGGTTTGGCGGACCGGCTTATGGCGTTTTGACCGCCATCACTGTTGCCAACCCCTGCGCCCATTGCTATAGTGCCCGTATGGGAAACGCGCGGCTGCACAGAAAGACGAACGAAACGGACGTTTCGCTTGAACTTGCCATCAACGGCACCGGCAAAAGGCAGATCGATACCGGCATTCCGTTTCTCGACCACATGTTGGCGCAAATAGCCCAGCATGGCTTTTTCGATCTCACCGTCAAGGCGGTAGGGGACACCCAGATAGATTTTCACCACACCGTTGAAGATACTGGCATAACGCTGGGACAGGCGTTTGCCCAGGCGGTGGGGGATAAAAAGGGGATTCGGCGTTACGGCCACGCCGTGATACCGCTAAACGAGGCATTAGCTTCCGTTACGGTCGATTTTTCCGGTCGGCCGTTTTTTGTTTTCAACGGCGTCCTTCCTAAGGGGAAGGTGGGAGATTTCGATGTGGAGTTGGTGGAGGAATTCTTGCAGGCCTTCGCCAACAACGCCGGAGTCACCCTGCATGTGAAGGTGGAATACGGGAATAATCTGCACCATATAGCCGAGACCATTTTCAAGGCGTTGGCGCGCGCGCTGGACGCGGCCACCCAGCCGGAGCCGCGCTCCGCGGGCGCTCCCCCTTCCACCAAAGGGGCGCTCTAGGCCGCTCCATTTTTATTAGGAACAGCGCATGATCGCGATCGTTGACTACGGCATGGGAAACCTGCGGAGTGTGCAAAAAGCTTTTGAAAAAACCGGCGCTCCCGCCATCATTACCCGCGATCCCGGATTTATTGCATCGGCTTCAGGTCTGGTGTTGCCGGGGGTGGGAGCCTTTGGCCTCTGCATGGATGGTTTGCGCGGGTTCAATCTCGTCAAGCCGATCCGCGATTATGTCGAGTCGGGGCGTCCCTTTTTGGGCATCTGCCTCGGCCTGCAGCTGCTGTTCGAGGAAAGCATGGAGTTCGGCCCGCAGGAGGGGCTGGGCATTTTGAAGGGGAAGGTTGTCCGTTTCACCGGGCCGGGACTAAAGGTTCCGCATATGGGGTGGAACAGCATCAACATCATTAAACCCTCCGCCCTGACGGAAGGAATCGATGCCGGGGCCTATTTTTATTTTGTGCACTCGTACTATGTGGTTCCGGCCGAGGATGTAGCGGTAGCCACTACCGATTACGGCGTGACATTCGTTTCGGCGGTACAGAAGGAAAAAGTGTTCGCTACGCAGTTTCACCCCGAAAAAAGCCAGCATACCGGGTTGCGGATGCTGGAAAATTTCACCCGCCTGGCCGGCCGCGGATGAGGAACAGAAAAAACCCAGGCGCGTTCATCGCGTATCTCGCGTTTAAAGCCCTCGTCGTCTGGACGCAACGGACTCCCCGGTTTTTCGGTTATGCCGCGTGGCAGGGGGTCATTCTGCTGGCTGCCGCCGGAATGAAAAAGAGGGTGAAAATGGCCGTGGAACAGTTAAGGCCGCTGTTTCCCGGCGCGCCCGACAGCCAGCTGGAAAAGCTTTTTCACGCTTCGTTCAGGAACCTCGGCCGGTTTTGCGCTGAATTTTGCCGGATACCATACCTGAATGCGGAAAACCTGGACCAACATATCCGGTTTGAAGGAATGGAGGTCCTTGAGCGCGCTTATGCGCGGGGCAAAGGGGTGGTGCTGGTGTGGGCACACTACGATCAGTTTGAAGGGGTGAATGCGGGGTTAGCCCTCAAGGGGTACCCGGTGTACTCGGTGATCCGCCAAGTGGATAATCCATGGATAGACGATCTGCTGGATGGCATCCGGGAAAGCTGCGGGCAGAAGGTGATAAAGCGCGACCGGGCGGCGGTGGACATCATTGCCCGTCTGCGGGAGGGATGTATCGTTACCATCGCCGCCGACCAGAACACCATCTACAATAACGTCTATACCAAATTTCTGGGGCGATGGGCTTCCACCTTCAAAAGCCCGGCGGTGGTCTCTTTGCGCACCGGCGCGGCGGTTATCCCCGTCTATTCCATCCGCAATGAAGATGATTCCCATACCGCGTACCTCATGCCGGAGGTTGCGCTGGAAAAAACCGGCGATCTTAAACAGGATGTTTTTAACATCACCCAATGTTTGGCCGACATACAGGGCGATTTCATCCGGCGCCGGCCGGAATTCTGGCTGTGGTTGCACCGCCGCTGGAAAACCCAACCGGACGAAAAAGAAATTCGCCAAAGCGAAGCGTTACTCTCAGGCTATCGGCGGTTGACGGAGGGGCGGTGAAGGGGCTGGATGCGGCGGCGGTGCGGCGTGTGCTGGTGCGGGCTCCCAATTGGCTGGGCGACGCCATTATGTGTCTTCCCGCCATCAAGGCGCTTGCCCATTCATTGAAGCCGGACGACCTTCGGGTATTGGCGTCGGGAGGGCTGGGGGAGATATTTATCCGTTATCCCTTCGTGAACCATACGCTTAAGTTTAATAAAGAGGACTCCGGCGCCGTTCACCATCTATTGGCGCGGCAGAAGTACGATGCCCTGTGGCTGTTTACCAATTCATTCCGCTCGGCCCTTGATGGAAAACAGACCGGTTGCAAGATCCGCGTGGGCTACGGCGGCAACATGCGCGATCTGTTGTTGACGCATCCAATTCCCAAAATGGCGAATCTTCACATGGTGGATTATTATCTGAATCTGGTAAGCCCGTTTTGGGGGACGGTTTTTTCCCAGAATATTGATTTTCCGCTGTTGCCCCGTGAAGTGGAATTCGCGGAGCGAATACCGGAATTGGAATATGGCGCCATCGGCATTCCGCTGGGGGCCAGGTATGGCCCCGCCAAAGTGTGGCCGCATGACAACTTGAAGAGGCTGATTTCCCTTCTCGCCCTGACCCAGCGGCGGATAGTGCTGTTTGGCACCTCCGCAGAGGCGGAACAGGCCGCCGACCTGGAAGAAATGGGCAAGGGGCTGGTGGTGAATATGGCCGGGGCAACTTCCATCGGGGAAATGGCCGCGGTAATGAAGAGATGCGACTGGGTGGTTGCCAACGACAGCGGCCCCTTGCATCTGGCCGGCGCGGTAGGGGTGAAAACCATAGCCATTTTCGGCCCCACCGATTACAATCGTACCGCGCCGCTTTCCGAAAATGTGCGGATCGTGAGCAAGGATCTGAAATGCGCCCCCTGCATGAAGCGGCAATGCCCCAAGGGGCATCAACAATGCATGAAAGATATCAGCGCGGAGGAGATTTATGACATTATCGAAGGGCCGCAACCGGATTAAGCTGGCCGCGGCTGTGTTGCTGTTGCTGGCGTCCACCGCCACCGTTGCGCTGGCCGGCGAGGCTGGCGGCGGAAAAACCGCCGTTCATGGGTACGTGGAATTATCCTATATCAACGATCAGGGCCTCGGCTGGACCGGCAGCGAGACCACATTCCGCCCCCGCGCCAAAGTGGAGCTTACGCACGCTTTGTATGATGACGTCACTCTTCAGCTTTCCGGGGAGTGGGTGGCGCAAGTGCACCAGTTTTCGCGCGCCTATGGCAGCCTTTACCGGCGTGAAGGAAATCCCGAGGATTGTCTTATCCATTTCCGCCGTTTTTCGGGATTGCCGTTTGATGTGCGGGTGGGCATCGTAAAGGTCCCTTATGGTTTTTTCAACACGATGGCGGCAGATGACCGCAACCGTCCCATAACCCTGGCTGTGAGCCGCGAATGGGACATGGGGGTGCGCCTTGACGTCCCATTGTCATTCATGGATTTTTCCCTCGCCATAATCAACGGCGACGGCCGGCAGGGAACCGACGCCAACAGCTCGAAATCGGTGGCGCTGCGGGCGGCGTTTCCCGCGGCGGGTGGCGATTTGTACCCCGAAACCGAAGAAGTAACGTCATACCCCAATCCGCGGACAGCGAACCCCACGGGGGATTTCCGCTGGCAGGTTGCCGCTTCCGGTTATGTGGGGGATCGGTACACCACTCCCATAAAGCAGAAATATTCCCATTACGGAGCCGAGGCGCAAGCGGCATACAGCGCCTTTGCCTTCAAGATGCAGTACACCTTTTTTGAGGGCGGGTTCACCGATGGAACCATGAACAATCTTACCGCCGCAGAGTGGCAGCAGGTGTTGACCACCTATCAATACTCGTCAAGCGTGGGGGGGGATTTGCACACCTATCCGCGCGGCCAATCGTTCTGGGGGGAGCTTTCGTACGGGGTGACCGAACGCGGCACGGCTGCGTTGATGGCCGAGATGTACGATCCCGACATGCAGTCCGACGCCACGGTATTCCAGCAGACCAAACACCGCTACGTGATCGGCTACCGGCACGAGTACCGCAAGGGATTGACGGCGTCGATCTTCTATACGGTCAACAACAATCCGGCATTTGGCGCCCCCTCCGCTGATATTACCCAGAGCGACAGCTGGAAAGGGGATGAGGTACTAATGGTAGGCGTGGCGGCGCAGTTTTAGTGCGGGAGAGGCCGGTCTCTGGTAAAATCAACCAAGGGTAAAACAGGCGGTATGGCCGTTTTTGGAGGGAGAGATGAAGAAAATAGAGGCGATAGTAAAACCCCACAAGTTGGATGAGGTGAAGGAAAAGCTCCACACGGTGGGTATCACCGGCATGACCGTAACCGAGGTTAAGGGTTTCGGCCGGCAGCGCGGCCACAAGGAAATTTACCGCGGCACCGAATACCACATCGACTTCATTCCGAAAGTGAAAATGGAACTGGTGGTTGAGGACGGTTTGGTGGAAAAAGCGGTCGTCGCCATCATCGAAGGGGCGCGCACCGGCAGTATCGGCGACGGCAAGATATTCATCTCCACGGTCGAAGAAGCCGTCCGCATCCGGACGGGCGAGCGGGGCGCGGAGGCACTTTGACATGCCCACGAAACTCGGCACCACGATTACCAAAAAGATAATGGAAGAACAGCGGCACTACCCTGCCGCCAGTGGCGATTTCTCCGGCATGCTTTATGAGCTGGTCGTCGGATTGAAGGTCATCGCCTATGAAGTGAACAAGGCCGGCCTGATGGGAATTCTCGGCAAGAACGGAAGCTCCAACATTCAGGGCGAGGAACAGCAAAAGCTCGATGTTTTCGCCAATACAACGCTCATCCACAAAATGGACCACACCGGCTACCTTGCCGGCATGGCCAGCGAAGAGAACGATGATATTTTCCAGATTCCCGACCGGCATCCGCAGGGGGGGAAGTACATACTTCTGTTCGACCCGCTTGACGGCTCTTCGAATATCGATGTGAACATCAGCATCGGCACCATCTTTGCCGTGTACCGGAAGATCTCCAATAACCCGAAGTGCGAGCTGAAGGATTTTCTCCAGCCCGGCACACAGTTGTTGGCGGCGGGTTATGCCGTTTACGGAAGCTCCACCATGTTTGTGTATTCAACGGGCCACGGGGTGCAAGGCTTTACGCTCGATCCCGGTGTGGGGGAATTCATTCTGTCGCATCCGGATATTCAGACCCCCGATAAGGCCGTGTATTACAGCATCAATGAAGGGAACAGCATTAACTGGGATGCCAAGATCGCAAAACTGGTGAACTATTTTAAAATGGATGACAAGGCGTCCGGCAAACCGCTGTCGGGGCGCTATATCGGATCACTGGTCGCCGACTTTCACCGCAACCTGCTCAAAGGGGGCATCTTCATGTATCCTCCCGATAAAAAAAGCCCAAATGGCAAACTGCGGTTGATGTACGAAGCGATACCGCTGGCATACATTGCCGAGCAGGCAGGCGGAGCTGCCATTGACTGTTTCGGCAATCGAATTCTTGATATCGTGCCGAAAGAGCTTCATCAGCGCACCTCGCTCATCATCGGCGGCAAGGATGCCGTGGAGGAAGCGAGAAGGATTCTGCTGGAATAACGGGTTGCGGCCCTTCAGCCGAGAAACCTGGCGATTCGCGGCATGAAATCATGTGGGCTTTGGCCTTTGGTTATGAAGTCGTCGGCTCCCAGTCGGAAGGCCTTTTCGCGGGTGGCCATATCATTGCCCGAAGTTAGGGCGATGACCGGGATGGAATCGGTATCCCCTGAGCACTTGATCGTATTAAGCAATTTGAATCCATCCATGTTCGGCATGGATATGTCGGTTATCACGAGGTGCGGGTGGCGCTTTCCCAGTTCAGCCAGGGCGGTTACCCCG
>JAKAGL010000246.1 GCA_021815535.1 bacterium | reverse complement strand
TCCTCAGTATCCGGAACATGTTTGTTTTGTGCATGCAGCGCCAATCCAAGATTGTAGTGAGCCCTCGCAAAGTGAGGGGCTATCTTCAACGCTTCACGGAAGTGCATTTCAGCGGCGGATGCATCGCCTCCGTTCAGAGCCTGAATGCCTGCATCATTATGCATGGCAGCTCCTTTATCTACGCCCGCAGGCGACATCAGCGGTGGCTCGGCAAATGCAGTAACCGTGAAAATAAACGTGAGTACCAGGGCGAACATCAAAAGAATGCGCATGACAAACCTCCTTACAAAAAGGTATCAACTCCCCTTTTAACCATTACCTAAAGCCTACGCCCTAAGTGAAATTAAAGAAAGAGAGAAAAATGCGATTAAATGTACCGTGGTGCCGTTTCTTAGACGGCGGCGGTACTACCATCATCGGCACACTTGCAGGTTCCGCATACACGCTTCTGGAGCTTTCGTTTGCCGCAGAAGGCATTCTCTATGTGGTGGGTGAATTGCTTCACATCGGCAAGATGCAGGGGCAGCCCCACCGGACTGCGATGGCGGGCTTACTCATCGGCTTTTTAGCGGCCTTCGGCCCCGAAATGGTGATCGAAATCGGCATCGCGATTTCCGCAAACTGTCTTTCGCCAACCGGGATATTAAAGCATGACCGGCGTATTGCGGGAGAATTAATAAAAAAGCCCTCCGGCCAAAGACCGGAAGGCTTTTTCCGCAGCCTTGTTACGGATTGGAGACGTACTTATTCAGTATCCCCGAGTCGACAATCTGAGTGTCGCCAGGATCCAGGTCCCACGCCTTTTTAAACTCCGTGGCGGCCTCTGCCTGCTTTTTCTCATCATGCAGCGCCAAGCCTAAATTGAAATGCGCCCGAGCGAAATCGGGGGCAATCTTAATGGCTTCACGAAAGTGGTTCACGGCATCCGCGGTTTTACCGCTGTTCAATGCCTGAATCCCTGCTTGATTGTGCATGGCGGCAGATTTATTCACCCCTGCTTGTCCCATCAGTGGTGATGCAGACATCGCCATGGCGGTGCTGGCAAACAGGATCCCTAGAATGAACATTAAAGTGGTACGCATGATAGATCTCCTTTCGCTAAAGGTTATTCCTATCCTCCTACCACCTTTAATTTTTACACTAAACCCATAATGGAAATTTGAAAAGAAAATATTTATTTTGGTGCGCACCGCGGTGACAGTTTTCAAGAGGTAGCGGTGAGTTTCAGAAATATGTTTTCAAGAACGGCGCTATCGCTGTGCGCCTTATTGCGTAATTCTTCCACCGTGCCGAGGGCGATAACCTCCCCCTTGTCGATAATGGCAATACGGTGACAGACCTCCTGCGCCACCGCCAATGTATGGGTGCTCATGAAGATGGTGTTGCCCGCACGCGCAAAGGAGCGGAACAACTCCTTCACCAACACATGGCCGTGCGGATCCAGCCCCACCATCGGCTCGTCTATCACTAAAACACTGGGGCTGTGAATAAACGCGCCGGTTATCACCAGCTTCTGTTTCATGCCGTGGCTGTAGTTCTCCACAAGCTCATCCTGCCACTCATTGAGGCCGAACATTGAGAGCAGCTCTTGCCTGCGGGGGGCGGCGGAAGGACGGTCTACCGAATAAAGATCGAGCATGAAGTCGAGAAATTCGCTTCCGGTGAGCTTATCGTGGATATACGGCTTGTCCGGAACATAGCCAAGAATGCCCTTGGCCTTTTCCGGCTCCCGTTGTACATCGTGGCCGCCGATAAACACCCTTCCGCCTGTGGGAACCAACAGCCCAGCCAGCATTTTGATGGTGGTGGTTTTTCCCGCGCCGTTCGGCCCCAGAAAGCCGAAACACTCCCCCGCGCCCACATCAAAATTGAGATTGTTCACGGCTACCAGATCGCCGTAATCCTTCCGCAGCTTTTCGAACCGGATCATCCCCGACATGTTTACTCCTCGCTTTTGCCGAAAGAATAGCCTCCCATACGGGGATTGAACGGCACCAACAGAAGCCCCGGCAGTGAAAGCTCTTCCGGTTCGCGGTATTCAGCCAAGCCGATCTGCATCACATTATGCGGCATCGCCGGTTGGGCGCGGTAGGTGCCCAACAACATGTCCCACCACGGCAGACAAAACCCGAAATTGCTGTTGGTCTCCTCTGCTTCCATGCTGTGGTGCACACGGTGGAAGTCGGGCGTGATGATAAAACGCCGCAGTTTTACGTCAACCGAAGGGGCCAGCTTGACGTTGGCGTGGTTGAACTGTGTTGATACGATATATGCCCCTTCATAGATAACCAACGTCCATGGGTCTATCCCCAGCGCCGCCACAAGTCCGATCTTGTAAAACATCAGAATGAGCGTTTCAATCGGATGGAACCGGAGCGCGGTGGTTACGTCGAATTCCAGATCGCTGTGGTGCACCAGGTGAAAACGCCAAAGAAACGGCAAGGCGTGGGAAAGCACATGTTCAAGGTAGATCATAAGATCAAGCAAAAGAAATCCGATGGCGGACTCTACCGGCCATGAAAGGTTCACATCGTTCAGAAAACCCCAGCCCCGGTCGGCGGCGAATTGGGCGGCGCCGAATGCGGCAGTACCAAGCACCAGCCTCACCAAAACAACACCAATGAAGGTAAGCGAAATGTTGGAGAACCACCGCCCTATGCGCCCGGACTCCATCTTGCGGCGGGGCCGAAGCGCTTCGGCTATGGCTAGCAGGCCGAATGCGCCAAGGAAAATGGAAAGCCGCAGATAATCAAGATTGAAATGTTCCATACGTTGATTATAGTTAGTCGCGCCCCTTCAATCCAGCCTTTGCCACTGCTCGCCGCTTTTCCGGTAAAAAGCTTTAAGCGCCAATTTACCCTTGCCAACCGCCGCCAGCGCTGAAGGCAGATATTTTTCCTCAAATTGGAGCGCCATGCGGCAAGCCGACCCTATTTTGCGTGGCTTGAGCACGGGTTTGAACGCCACCCCTGCATCACGGAAATAATCTTCAGCACGGAGGGTTTCGTGGGTCGTATCAAATATCGCGATGAGCGTTCCTACAGGCATCCGGCTATCTCCCGCACCGCGCGGATGAAATGATCCACCTCCGCCGCGGTGGTGTAAATACCGGGGGCAAAGCGTATTGTGCCTTCCGGATAACTGCCAATCCCGCGATGCGCATCCGGCGCACAATGCAATCCGACCCGGCAGGCGATGTTGTAGTTTCGATCAAGAAGATTTCCCGCCTCGGCGGGATCGATGCCATCGATCGTGAATGAAAAAAGCGGAATGCGGAACTTTTTTTGCGCGGGCCAATACAGCCGGATACCCGGTATTTTTGAAAGAGCTGTATAACCCTGCACCGTCCGCCGCATTTTCTTTGCTATGATTTTTTCCAGGCCGATCTTCATTAATTCCCGTATGCCGGCGCCCAGGCCGGCTATCCCGGCAAGGTTCAAAGACCCCGGCTCCAGCCGGTCGGGATACTCCTTTGGCATTTCTGCACGGTCTGAAAACGAGCCAGTGCCACCGCTGACGAACGGCTCCAGTTCAACTCCCTTGTTAGGCATCAACAGGCCGGTGCCGGAAGGACCGAGAAGTCCCTTATGGCCGGTGGCGCAAAGAATGCCAATGTTCTGCCGCCGCATATCGACGATGGCGTTTCCCGCGCTCTGAGCCGCATCGACTATGAGCGTAAGCCCGCGCTTTTTGGCAATGCGGCCTATTTGTTCCAGCG
>JAKAGL010000028.1 GCA_021815535.1 bacterium | reverse complement strand
TTCCCGGCCCGGCGGCGGCCACCCAGACCATGTCCTCTTTGGGGCGGCGCAGGGCGAAAAAATTCACCGGGACCGGCTTGGCCATGGCGAAAAGCATCCCGGTGGAGAAGAAAAACACCAGTGGCAGCAGGATGGTGCCGAATGGGTCTATATGGTGGATCGGGTTAAGCGACAGCCGCCCCAGCCGCATGGCGGTGTCATCCCCTTTGCGATAAGCCATGTAGCCGTGCGCCACCTCGTGCAGCACGATGGCGAAGACAAGCGGCAGGGCCATTACCGCAATGGTCTGTACCGATGAAAATTCCTTTATTTCCGGCATTGGGTGAAAATACTTCATCCACTTGTGAAATGCATCCAAAAATTTAATTTTGCCATTTTCCCGCGCTTTTCGCCGCAGTCCAAAAACCGCATGATCGCCCTATTTGTTATGCCCGTGCCGACCATATATTATTTATCGATAGATGGAGATCAACAGGCGCGAATTTACCCTGGCGGCGTCCATAGGGGCGATAGCCGTTGCCCTTTTCTATCTCACGGCTTTTTTGCCGCATATTGGCGATCTGGGCCTTGTGGATAACGACGCCAGCTTTTATTACGTTGAAGCCATGCGCAAGGCAATTCAGGATTACGGTGTGCTTCCCATGTGGGATCCGTGGCACATGGGAGGCATGCCGCTTATCGGCAATCCTAATTCCGTGTTTTCCCCGCTTTTTTTCACTGTGCTCATATTCGGCACCGTCGCAGGCCTCAAAATTTCCATGGCGATACTGCATTGGATCGGCTTCGTGGCGGTATGGCTTTTGTCGCGCAAGCTTGGGCTTGCCAAAATGGGGGCCATTTGCGCGGCTCTTATTTGGACGTTAAGCGGGCTTCATGCCGCCCAATTACAATCAGGTTTTCTTCTTTCCTGCCACATGCATCTCATGCCGCTTGCGCTTTATTGCCTTTTGAAAGCCGAAGAGGATTACCGGTGGGCGGTTCCCCCTGCGCTATTTATCGCACTTGCATTTCTGGGCGGCAGCCCGTATCCCGTAAGCATTTTTATTCCGCTTCTGGCCATCTTCGCCGCGGGTGGAGCAGTGCGGAAGAAAAACGTCCGCCCCCTTTTGATGCTTGTAGCGGCAGGCGTACTTTCAATACCCATCGCCGCCGTAAAATTATTTCCGGCTTTATCGTGGATGCACGAGCACCGGCGGAATCTGGAGCCGTTGATCGAGGGCTATAATTTGAGCGCGCTGGGAAACGCGCTTTTGAATCCGAAAATCGATCTGCAGTTTCCAACACCAGAAATGTGGGGCGGCGGCCACATCGCGGGAACCACGTTTTATTGGGCTCCGGAATACACGATGTACATGGGGCCGCTGGTTCTTATCCTTGTGGTGGCCGGATTCATGGGAGGCTATAAACGCAGGGTGGAAGTGTCGATAGCCTTTGTTTTTTTTCTCTTGCTATGTATGGGTGATTACTCCCCCATCCCTCTATCAGCGTGGATAAAAAACCTGCCGGTGTATGACGGCATGCGGGTAATAACGCGCTTTCGCTGGCCGCTGGTGCTGCTGATGTCTATTTTGGCCGGGGCGGGGGCGGAGGTGATTTCGCGCTGGTGTGGCAACCGTGAAAGGTGTTTGGTTGTTCTAATGACCCTTGCCTCGCTGAGCCTCTATTTAGCGGATTTGCATCTGCTGAGGAATTCTTTTCCTGTTCCCGCCGAAAAAGTACTGTCGGCTGTGGTCAACGAAACCGGTTTGTTTTTCCAACAGGGGCGAGGCAGGAGCTACGGGCCTGAAGGCTGGGTGGATCATCAGCGCTCGAAACTTTACGTCGCTGACAACGCCTCCTTTCCTTTTTTAATGCGGAACATAGGAGTGGCCTATGGTTACGAGCCATTCGATCTAACCATTTATGCAAAAGGGATCGAATCGCCGGAATATCATGGAGAGGCATTCATCTACTCCAACGGAAAATTTATCAATCCGCAAACGGTCTCGTGGGCGCCGGGCAAGGTACAGCTTCGGTGGCCGGGCGGAGATGAAGGGACGCTTTACCTCAACCAGAATTACAGAAAGGGATGGGACGTTTGCGACGGTTCTACTCTTCAGATGGTTGAATCCGGCCTGGTTGCCGTCCATATCGGGAAGGAGACAAACACCGTTTCATTGTGCTACGAGGAGCCCTATTTCCGGTTCTATGCCGCGATGAGCGCCATTTCCTTTGCCGCCTCGCTCATTTTCTGCGCGGTGATGTTTTTGCCGCGTGGGAAGCGGAAAGCGGAGAAAGCGGCCGCATTGCCCCCGGTATGACGTGCGGTCAGGCGTAAAATTCGGCCAAGACCTCTTCGGCGCCCGCGTTCAACAGTGTTTCCGCCAAACGCACGCCCGCTTCTATCCTCTTTAAGGGGTTGACGGCGATGGTTTCACGGAAATAGCGTTTGCCAACAAGATCGCTTACCAATCCTTCAAGGATAAGTGTTTCGCCGCTTATGACGCCGTAAGCTCCAATCGGTACTTGGCAACCTCCTCCCAAACGGCCAAGAAAGGCCCGTTCCGCTTCCACACAGATGGCGGATGGTTCATGATGCAAGCGGCGGACAAGGGCGTTCACCTCTTCATTTCCCTCGCGGGTCTCCAAGGCGAGCGCCCCCTGGCCCACGGCGGGAAGGGATACGGCGGGGTCGAGCAGTTCGGAGATATCGTTTTCGTAGCCAAGCCGGATCATGCCGGCGGCGGCAAGGATAACGGCATCCCATTTTTCGGATTCCATTTTTTTCAGCCGGGTCTGCACGTTACCCCGTACATCGATGATCTGGAAATCGGGGCGGATACGCAGCAACTGGCACTTGCGGCGGAGCGAACTGGTTCCGATGCGCGCTCCCTCCGGCAGGTCTTTGAACAGCACACCGCGGCTCACCAGCGAATCGAGTGGATTCTCACGCTTTGTGATGATTTTTACTTCCAGCCCTTCCGGTGTTGTTGTCGGCACGTCTTTCATGCTGTGTACCGCGAGATCTATCTCTTCGCGCAACATCGCTTCTTCAATTTCCTTGGTGAAAAGCCCTTTGCCGCCGACTTTTGCCAGCGGAACGTCCAGTATTTTGTCGCCGGTGGTTTTGATTTTAACCAGTTCGACTGAGCCGATTTCGTTGAATTTCAACAGTTCGCTTTTGATGTGTTCGGCTTGCCAGAGCGCCAGTGGCGACGAGCGGGTGCCGATGCGGAGATGCAATTTGGCCATATCGGTTATTCCAGGTTGAAAAGGTGTTTGGCCAGCTCGGTGAGCGAGCGGCGGTGATGCGGGTCTTCGCCTTTTACGGCGTGACGTTTCAGCTGTAAGGTCGGGTCGTGCAATATCTTGTTCACAATTGAGGAGGCCATCGCATTGACCGCCTCCCGCTGTTTTTCATCGAGGTTTAGGCGCGAAAAGGTTTTTTGCAGCTCGCGGTCTTTGATCTCCTGCGCCTTCTGCCGTAGGGCAACGATCATCGGTTCCATCTCCAGCTGATCCAGCCAGTCGGAAAAACGGGATACTTCCGCCTGAATGATTTGCATTGCCTTTGCGGCTTCTTTTTCGCGTTCCAGCCGGTTTGTTTCAACCACCTTGCCCAGATCGTCGATATCGTACAGAAAGACGTTGGGGATATCGTTTACCGACGGTTCGATGTCGCGTGGGACGGCAATATCGATGAAAAAGACGGGGCGGCCGGTGCGGGCGCGCATCGCTTTTTCCACCATGTCGTATTTGATGACGTAATGGGGAGCGGCAGTGGAAGAAAGAACGATGTCGGCATCGGCGAATTCATCGGGGAACTGGTCGAACGGCACGGCGCTCCCGCCCAATTTCACTGCCAGGCTCGCGGCGCGTTCGTAGTGGTGATTGGCTACCAGGATCGTTTTCACCCCCTGATTGACCAGATGTTTACCGGCCAGTTCGATCATTTCACCAGCGCCGATAAGGAGCACGGTGCGCCCTTCCAGTGTGCCAAAAATCTTTTCTGCCAGCTCCACGGCGGCATAAGAGATGGAGACCGCCGATTCAGCCACGGCGGTTTCGGTGCGTACCCGTTTGGCCACGCTGAACGCTTTTTCAAAAAGCTGGTTCAGGATGCGCCCGGTCGCTTTTACCTTCCGCGCGTTTTGATAGGCGTCTTTAACCTGCCCCAGTATTTGCGGCTCGCCCATCACCATCGAATCGAGTGATGAAGACACCTTGAAAAGATGTTCCACCGCCTCTTCGTGGGCGTAGCTGTAAAAATACGGTTCCAGCGAACCGGGCTCCAGTTCATGATAGCGATATAAGAAGTTTTTGAGCGCCTGCATCCCCTTCTCGGCGTTTTCCACGTGCGCGTAGATTTCAACGCGGTTGCAAGTGGAAAGAATTACCTTTTCATCGATCTCCGGGATTCGCGCGAAAATTTGTTCCGCCGCCTCTTCCAAATGCTTTTGGTTGAAGGCGAGCTTTTCCCGTACTGCCACCGGAGCGGTGTTGTGATTGAGTCCCAAAATTACCAATGCCATGCGTCTTATTATCCCCTTAAGCAAGGGAATCTCCAACCTCCCGTCAAATCAATATTTTATTCTCTTATTTCCATACCCACCGAGTCAAGGAAATGGTTTGTTGGGATGATATTTTTTTTCATGCCCGATTATTTGTGAAAATGAATGGAAGGCCATAGTTTTGTTAGCAGAGAAGGTGAAAGGAACAATTCAATAGCTGGAGAAAAACAACGGGTTAAAAAACAGTATTTTTTAATTATAAAGCTAACCCTGTTGATAACTTTTCCATTTCTCAAGAGCCCTAGTTCGTAACTCCTTTATTTTAGCTGGCTTCAGCGTAATATATTGTTTGTATGTGGATTATTTCATGCATTTGGCCTAGTCAATTAGTAGAAACAAGCCAATTTTAAAGGAATACGGCCCTGGCGCGTCTTTTTTTCACAATTTATCCACATATTCTGTGGATAAAAACTAATGATGCATTGCCGGGCAGTTTGAGAATTATTTGAAAGACGGAAAAAGGGTTCCCCGGTTTCGCTAAGAAGAATTTCGGTTGATCGCCGATCAACCGAAATCGTCGGGCGGTTCTTTGAGGAAGGGCAGGAACCGGGCCTTCTCAATGCACTTGGCGTAAGCTTCTTCCGGGCTGATCCAGCCTTTTTGCAGGTGGCCCAGAATGGCATCGTCCAGCGACTGCATGCCGAATTTTTTCCCGGTCTGGATCATTGAGGGAATTTGGAATGTTTTTGCTTCCCGGATCATGTTCGATATGGCAGGCGTCACCACCAGGATTTCCAGCGCGGCGCAACGCCCTTTTTTATCGACCCGCTTGAATAAGTTTTGCGCCACCACCCCTTTCAGGGCTTCCGACAGCGTGGTGCGTATCTGCCCCTGCTGGCTGCTGGGAAACACGTCAATGATGCGGTCGATCGTTTTGCCGGCGGATTGCGTATGCAAGGTGCCAAAAACCAGGTGGCCAGTGGCTGCCGCTTCCAGCGCCAGCGCGATGGTTTCAAGGTCGCGCATTTCGCCCACGAGGATGATATCCGGGTCTTCGCGCAATGCGCCGCGCAAGGCGGCTGAAAAGCTTTTTGTGTCGCGTCCGATTTCGCGGTGGTTGATGAGGCACCCCTGAGCCTGATGGACGAATTCTATCGGGTCTTCGATTGTAAGGATGTGGTCTTTCCGTATCTTGTTGGCGTAGTCGATGATCGCCGCCAGCGTGGTGGATTTACCCGAGCCGGTGGGGCCGGTGACCAGCACCATCCCCTTGCCCAGCGTGGCGAATTTTTTGCACACGTCCGGCAGGCCCAGGTCTTCCGCGGTAAGCACCTTACTGGGGATTTGGCGGAACACGGCGGATATGCCGTTTTTTTGCATAAAGAAATTGGCGCGGTAGCGCGCCAGGCCCGGTATTTCATAGCCGAAATCGATGTCGCCGGATTCTTCAAAAACCTTCACCTTTTCCTCCGGCGCGATCTCGTAGAGCATTGATTTGAGTTCGTCGTTGCCAAGCACCTTGTACTTGATCCGTTCCATTTCGCCGTTGATGCGGACAATGGGCTGATTGCCGGATGCGAGATGGAGGTCGGAGGCGCCCTGATCGTTCATCAGCTTGAAAAACGCGTCTATCTTTGCCACGTCATATTCTCCCCAAATATCCCTTGAGCATCGCCAGTGCCGCTTCGTCGGGAAACTTTTTTCCGGTCCACAGCCGGAACGATTCGCTTCCTTGATATACCAGCATTGCCAAGCCGTTGATCGTATCGGCGCCCGCTTTTCGCGCCGCGGCCAAAAAACGGGTTTCGACTGGCGAGTAAATTATATCATATACAAGTTGCCCCCCACGGAAGGCGGGATTGCGTATCGGCAACGGATCGTCCTTCTTCATTCCGAGCGAAGTGCATTGCACCACCAGATCGGCGTTTGCCAGCAGGGATCCGGCACGTGACGAGGCGGCCGGAACGAATGTGGTGGCGCCGAACGGGGAAAGCCCTTTGACCAGGTTTTTTCCGGCGGCGGAAGTGCGATTGATGACGGTCATGTGCTTTACACCGGCCTGCCACAGCGTGACGCCGATGGCGCGTGAAGAACCACCGGCGCCGATAATCACAACGCTTTTCCCCCGCGGGTTAAACTTCCGGGCTTTCAGCGCCCGGAGAAATCCTTTGCCGTCGGTATTGGTGCCGGTAAGTTTGCCGCCGGTATTGATGATGGTATTTACCGCGCCAATCGCCCGCGCTTCGTCGTCCACCCCATCCAGATACTGCATCACTGCTTCCTTGTGCGGTACTGTTACGTTTACCCCCGCAATGCCGAGCGCGCGCATCCCCGCCACGGCATTTTTCAATTGTGCTGGCTCCACGTCGAAGGCTACATAGGTAAATTGAAGTCCACGCTTCTTTGCGGCGAAATTATGCATGAGCGGAGAAAGGGAATGGGCTACGGGGTGGCCGAAAATGCCGAGAACCCTATCCGGCATGCCGGCTCACCCGGGCAGCGGAACCGGCCAGTTGCGGATGACCTTATTGGTGGAAGCGCTGGGGATCTCAACTGCCGTACCGTTCACTTTCAATTTCAGATAAAATGAATTGCCGGTGGTGAGTATGAATTTTTGGTTGCCGCGCAGAAATACGGTTTGCCCGGCGCGCACGTACATGTCCCGCACATCAGTATCGTCGATAAGCACGTAGACCCACACATCCTGCTCCGTGGCGGTGAGCGCGAGACTGTATAAATACGTAGTGCTCTGTGTGGATTCCTGTCCCGGCTCCGCCTTCGGCTTTTCTGCGATGGCCTTTTCAGCGGTTTTCTCAGCAGGTTTCACCGGCTCTGGTTTTACCGCCTGATGTTCCTCAAACGGTTTTTCAACGGGCTTCGCCGGTTCCGCTTTTGCGGCTACGTGATCCTCAACGGGTTTCCCAATGGATTTTGTGACGACGGGTTCAGCCGGTTTCGTTGCGGATGGTTCAGCTGTTCGAGGAGCCTCTTCCGCGGGCGGTTCTACTGTCACCGCGGAAGTTGCGGGCGGTGGTTCAGCCGGCTGTGTTAACAGGTCCTCTTCCTCCGGTTTTTGCACTGCAACAGTTGCTTTCGGCGGACTGGAGCGCATGATGAATACCGCCAACAGGCCGGCCACGACCAATATGCCCACCACGGCGGCGACCAGGGGGAAATTGCGGTTAATCTCATCTTTTGAAATGAGCGGCTGATTGCCGCCTTCGGGTGTCAGAGGTTGAAAATGTTTGGGAGGTTTTTTGATTTTTTCGTATTCCGCCACCAAGCTGTCGGCATCCACACCGAGATGCGAGGCGTAAGAGCGTAAAAAGCCGGTAACAAATACCGGAGCCGGCAAAACGTCGAAATCGTTTTCCTCAAGGGCCGCCAGGAATTTTTTATTAATACGCGTAGCTTTGGCGATCTCGTCCAAACTCACGCCGCGCATTTCCCGTTCTTTTTTAAGTCGGTCGCCCAGTCCACTCATAATTGTGTTAATTTTAAATTCATTTTGGTTCAAAATAACAACTAATTATCATGGAAGTGAAAAAAAACCGTTTTCCGGTAAATTTGGGGGGGCGGCCAGCCGGACTGGCTTTGTTGAGCGCGATTTTGCTCATCCTTGCTTTCCCGCCCTTCGGCCTTCATTTTGCCGCGTTTTTCGCGTTTGTCCCGCTTCTGATAGCGGTGGACGGCAAACGGCCCGCTACCGCATTATTGTTGGGGCTTGCCATGGGTTTTATATTTTTTGCCGGCGCCCTTTATTGGCTTTATACCGCTCTTGCGGTTTATGGCCACATAAACCCTTTGTTAAGCGTATTGTTGATTCTGTTGCCGTATTTCTATCTTGCGCTGTATTTCTCTTTATTTGCGTGGCTCGTTTCGCGGTGCAGTCCCGGCGAGGCGGTGATCATGGCGCCTGTTTATTACGTGGCGTTGGAGTGTATCCGCGGCACCCTCTTTCTGGGGCAAGCCTTGCATGCATCGCCGCCGATGATACAGATCGCCTCCATCACTGGCGTGGCGGGGGTTTCATTTCTGGTCATCTTCGTCAACGCCGCCATTTGCTACTACCTGCGGCAGGCGAAGCAGGGCGCGGCCTCTCCACTGGTTCCTTTGGCGGCGTTGGCGGTTGTTGCGGTCAACGTTTTTTGGGGGATGGGCGAAATCAGGGCAGTGGAGAAGGCCGGCGGCGTTCCCTTTACCGCCGCGTTGGTGCAGGGGAACATTCCCCAGGATGAGAAGTGGGACCGGCGATTTCAAGATAAGGTGTTGAACCGCTACCTGGCAATGACAAGGGAAGCGGCGCTGAAAAAGCCGGATTTGATTGTGTGGCCCGAGGCGGCTGCGCCTTTTTATTTTGGCAACGACCCAGGTTATACCCAGATGGTGCGCAGCGTTGTCCGCGATGGAGGGGTGCCGTTGCTTTTTGGCGGGTTGGCCTATGAGCGCGGCCAGGCCGGCGAAGACAGGTATTACAACAGCGCTTTTGTCGTCACTCCGGATGGGCGCGAACGGCGATATGATAAAATCCACCTTGTGCCATTCGGAGAATATATTCCGTTCCGCAAGTTCTTTTATTTCTTCACGCAAAAAGTTACCGATGCCATCGCCGGGGATACCATCGCCGGAACAAGCACGGAACCGCTGCCCGTGGATGGGGTATCTACCGGCATACAGATCTGCTACGAGATTATTTTTCCGCAAGGTTCGCGCGCCTTCGTCCAACACGGTGCGCGCCTTATGGTTAATGTGACAAACGATGCGTGGTACGGCCGCAGCGCCGCCAGCGCGCAGGAATTGATGGCCCTGCCGTTCCGCGCCGTTGAAAACCGCGTCCCGGTGTTGCGCGCCGCGAATACCGGTATCTCCGCTTTCGTCACCGCGTCGGGAAAGATTATGCATCCCACCCCTTTGTTTGAAACAACGACGGTTATGGAAACCGTGCTTATTCCCCCCATCGGCGCACCGACGTTCTACAACCGCTTCGGCGATGTGTTCGCGTATGCCTGCGTGGCCGGCGCGGTGTGGCATTTCATAGCCGGTGGGGTGCGGCGGCGAAGGAGGAAGCCTTGAAAATCCTTATTACCGGCGCGGCGGGGCAGATCGGCCACCGGGTGGTGCGGCATCTCGCGGCACGTCACCATGTAGTGGCGGCGATACGGGCCGGAGACATTTCCGGCATTGAATGTGTGACGATGGATATCGCCGAGCCGCTCTCCGTGCGGATCGCCGTGGATCATGTCATGCCGGATGCGGTAGTCCACTGCGCCGCCATGACCAATGCCGATGAATGCGAAAAGAATCACACGCTCTGCCGCCGGGTTAATGTGGATGGCACCCGCGCATTGGCGGAAGAGTCCGCCCGTGTGGGGGCGCGGATGGTATACGTTTCAACCGATCTCGTCTTTGACGGGCAAAAAGGGGATTACGCCGAAACCGACGTTCCTAATCCCCTCAGCTATTACGCCGAAACGAAACTCGCGGGAGAGCAGGTAGTTGCCGCTATCTCTGCCGGCTATGCCATCGCCCGCACCGCCATTGTTTTTGGCAAGGGGGGGATACCTCCGCGGGGGTTCGTCTGCTGGCTGGTGGAATCGTTGCGCGCGGGGAAGAAAGTGCAGCTGTATACCGACCAGTATCGAAGCCACTTTTATCTCGGCGACTGCGCCGCCGCCATCGGCCTGATGCTTGAGAACAACCTCACCGGTCTGTACCACCTCTCGCCCGGCCGGAAGGAATCGCGCCACGCGTTTGGCATGGTCTTGGCCGAAAAGCTGGGGCTGGATCGCTCGCTGATAGAAACCATAAGAATGGAAGATTTGGCTATGGATGCCAAGCGCCCCAGGGATTGTTCGCTCGCAAACGGGAAGTTTGTTTCGGCAACCGGTTTCGAGCCAACCGCCCTGGGAAAAAGCCTTGAATACCTGAAATCGGAATTCGAGGAATAAAGATAATTTCGATTTCGTTGGTGAGGCATCCCGCGAGATGATGAGCGTCGGAAATAGGAGGCTGACACGTGCGGCTGCTGGTATTTGAGTACGCCTGTGCGGGGGGGGAAGGCGGAGAGCCTTTTTACGAAGAAGGCCGCGCCATGCTTGCCGCGCTCGTCAACGATTGTCAAAAGGCCGGCTTTGATGCCGTCACTACCCTCCTCCACCCGGAATTTAATGACGGCAGCATTCCCGGCGAGATCATACAGGTCCGAGGCGGACTTTTGGAATCGGCCCGCGAGGAGATGCGCCGCAATGATGCCGTTTGGATCATCGCCCCTGAAACGCGCGGCAGGCTTTTGGACCTGACCCGGCAGGCAGAATCGATGGGGAAGCAATTGATAGGTTCTTCCGCTGATGCTGTTGAAATCTGCGGCGACAAATTGGTTATGAACCACTTGTTGCAAAGTGAAGTGAATACGCCTGAGAGCAAACCGTTTGACGGAACCAGCGGCACTTTCCCCTGTGTGGTGAAACCGGTGGACGGCGCCGGGTGCGAGAACACTTTTTTAGTCCGGGATCATGCCGGATTCGCGTCGCTCAAACTGCCGGAGGGAACCGGATTTATCACGCAGCCATTTATCGCGGGCGGGCATTTTTCCGCGGGGCTTGTGAGTTACAATGGCGAAGTTGAGCTGTTGGGCATTTGCCACCAAAAAATATCCATTGATGCGCAAATCCGCTTTGAAGGGGTGGAAGGCCCGATAAAGTATCTGCATAAAGAGAAAGTGGCAGCAATGGCCCGGGCCGTGAAATCGGCCATCCCCGGATTGCGCGGATATTGGGGGATTGATTTTATCGACGACGGTACCGGCATGTTAACGCTTGTCGAGGTCAATCCGCGCCTGACTTCATCCTATGCTTTATATAGCTCAGCCTCTCGGTTCAACATTCCCCGCTATGCTATAGAGGGGGCGGCGCAATGAATGTTCTAGGGTTGGACATCGGCGGGGCATTCATCAAATATGCGTTGCTTCCGGCAAAGGGGAAACCATCGCGCGGCATCGTGCCATTCGAGTTGTGGAAGCGGCCGGAAAAATTGGCCGCCGCCCTGAAGCCGCTCAAGCCAAAAAAACCGTATGCCGTTGCCATTACGATGACCGGCGAACTGTGCGATTGTTTTGAGAACCGGCGCGGGGGGGTGCGGCACATTGTGCAAGCGGCGCAACTAGCCTTTGGCCCCGTTGCGGTCTATGGCGTTAAGGGGGACCTGCTTTCACCCGAACAGGCGGTGCGCCGCCATAAGGAAGTGGCCAGCGCAAACTGGCCGCTGGTACCGCGCCGCTTGTCGCTGCTGGCGAAGAATTTCCTGATGGCGGATATTGGCAGCACCACCCTGGATCTCACTCCGGTGCGGGATGGCCGCATCGTCAACAGGGGATTTACCGATTACACCAGATTGCGTTATGGTGAACTTGTATACACCGGTGCGCTCCGAACGCCGCTGGCCACCGTAACGGGCGCGTTAATAACAGAGGGAAGAAAAATGCCGCTGGCCGCCGAAACATTCTGCATCATGGCAGATATCCATTTGCTGTTGAAGAATATCTCGCCGCGCGATTATGTGTGCCCCACGCCGGATGGCGGACCCAAAACCATACGGGGGGCAGCCCGCCGCCTTTCACGCGCCGTGTTGGCCGATGAATCTGATATCGGCATGACTGCACTGCTGGCGGCGGCGCGGGAAGCAACTGGCATCCAGCGTGCCCACGTGGTTGCAGCGGCGCGCCGGTTTCAGCTGCCGGTTATTGCCGTGGGATCGGGGGCGTTTATTTTGGAGCCGGCATTTACAGACGGGACATTGACACGCCATCCGCTGGCCGCCGCGAAGGAAGTAACGGCACTTGACCCCTCGCTCGCGCTAGCCTGGCATCTCAAAGGGGATGTTTATAGCCGCGCAGCTTTATCCCCAAAATGATCAGGACCAGAAAAAGCGTCGTGCTGTTGGCGACAATGATAGGCTGCGATCGTATCAACAGGCCGTAGATAAGCCACACGCCTACGCCCGAGCCAAATATCACCAGCATTGCCATCGATATGTCGTCGGTTTTGCGGGTGCGGTATGCGTGGATCACCTGCGGCAAGAACGCGATGGTGGTAAGGGTTCCGGCTAAAAAGCCCAGCGCGTCAAGGCGTTTCATCCGCGCTATTGAACCATCAATATGCCTCCACGCGCAAGGTTCACACCTTTTGGCGCGGTAGGCGGGACGGAGGAATCATCCCGTCCTCGCCCCGGTATAGGTTGAGAAACCGGCCCTCGTTACAGGGTATAATGTGCCCATAATGTGCCGAGATAACCTGTGAGCCGCCACATCGCCGGTGCCCCCCACCGTGTCCTCGTTATTGAGGGGGATCAACAAGAAGGGGAAGCCATTGCCGGCTTGATAAACGCCTATTTTGAAAAGCGAAGTATCCCTATTATCTGCGATTGGGTGAGTTCAGTGGAACGCTCGCTGATGCAGGTCAAATACTATGACTATGATGCGGCGGTAGTCGCAATGCACCCGCAACCGGACGAATTGGGGGTCGACTTCATCGATCTCATGGCCCAGCGTCATTACAATATTCCGGTGGTTTTAACGGCAACCTCGGAAGACGGGGCCATCGTCGAAGATGCCATCCGGCGCGGCGCCGCCGGAGTTATCCTGCGATCGAAAAACCATGCCGGGGCGCTTCCTGAAATGGTAGATAATGCCATCCTGCAATTCCGCGCCACGCGCGAGCAGGAGAGGCTGGCCTATGATCTTCGCGAGAAGAATAAAGAACTGAGGGTAATGAACGAAGGGCTTGCGCGGCAATCGGTCCGCTTTCTCAAGCTCAAGAAAGAGCAGGAGGCGCAGCGGCGCAGGATGGAGTCGCTGCTCAATGCCATGTCCGATGGTGTGGTGTTCATCAACAGCCGGCATGAAATAGAACTGCTCAATCCCGCCGCGCGCGCCATCTTCCGCACCGAGGGGGCGGGAGGCGCGTTCACGGTTGACGACCTCAAGGCGTTCACCGGCATCGATCCATTTGACCGCCGTGCGGAAGAAGAGACGCCGGCGGCGATTTTCTCCGTCGACTACCGCGTTGCCGCGCGGGTTGTGGAAGAAGATGGCGCCCAGACAGGCCGGATGGTGGTGCTACGCAACGTAACACAGGAGAAAGAGGTCGAACGGCTCAAGGCCGAGTTTCAGTCGATGGTATCGCATGAACTGCGTACGCCGCTTACCGCCATCCGCGGTGCGGTGGAAAATTTTTTGCGTGGAACCCTAGGGGAGATCACCGAACAGCAGCGTATATTTCTCACCATGATCCTGCGCAACGTGGAGCGGCAGACGCTGTTGATCAACGACATGCTCGACTTGGCGAAGCTTGAGGCGAACATGATGTCCTTGAAAGCCGCTCTGATGGAGCCGGAATATGCCGCTCGCCTTTCCTATGAATCGTTCCGTTATGCCTGCGCGGAAAAGGGAGTGGCGTTCACGCTGGTGCTTTCGGAAGGGCTCGCCAAAATTTATGCCGACGAGCGGATGGTTTGCCAGATTTTGGATAATCTGCTTTCCAATGCCCTCAAGTTTACGCCAGCGGGAGGCACGATTATTCTGGAGGTGGGGCCTTTGCCTGGCGCACCCGATCCGGCCGTTGCTTTTCGCGTGATCGACAGCGGCATCGGGATACCCGATCACCTGAAAGAAAGGATATTTGACCGCTACTATCAGGCGGATTCTTCCGTCCAGCGGCAGTATAAAGGGACGGGGCTGGGGTTGGCTATTTGCCGGAGGATGGCGGAACTGCATAACGGCACAGTGACGGCCAGCGATGCGCCCGGAAGGGGCGCGATATTCACCTTGCAACTACCGGTATCTTTGGCGCTACGGAAAAAAATTGTGCTGGCGGTGGCTGATTCCGGACAGCGTTGCCGGGACGAGGAGATATTGCGCCGCGAGTTCCATTGCATAACCGCCAAGCCGGGGGATAACATTCCGGCAAAAATCGCCGAGGCTCTTCCCCAACTGGTTCTTATCGATTATCTTGGGGATAATATGAATGGCTATGGAATATACAGCGATATGAAAAAGAACCCCGCCACCGCGCGCATTCCGGTAATTTTTCTCGGAGATGGCCTCGCCGAAGCAGACAAGGTGCAGGCCCTCAAGGCCGGGGCGGCCGATGTCATTGCCCGGCCGTACAATGCGGGGGAATTTCTCGCGCGTGTAAAACGCGCCATGGGAGGGGCTGCGTGACTCCACTTAAGATCCTTCTGGTTGACGATGAGCGCGACCTTCTGTTCAACATGCAGGTGGCGCTTGAGGCCGAAGGTTATAACGTAATTACGGCGGAGAGCGGCCGGAAAGCGGTGCAATTGGCGCGCGAGGAACGCCCCGATCTGATAATCATGGATGGCATGATGCCGGATATGGACGGATTCACCGCGTGCCGCCATATCAAGGATGATCCCCTCACCGCCAACATCAACGTCATCTTCCTTACCGCCAAAGACATGACAAACGAGATGGTGGAAGGGCTTGATAGCGGCGCCATGGATTACATCACCAAACCATTTAACTACGATGAGCTATTTGCGCGGTTGCGTTCATTCCAGCGGCTTTATAACTACCAAAGAAAACTGTCGGCGATGGTGGAATTTTCGAGCGCCATCAATCAACTGGACGTCAAGAAGCTGGTAGATGGGATACGGTCCAGCCTTACCGACATTATTCACGTTGAGCTCTTCTCCATCTTCCTTTACGACGAGAAGCGGCGCCATGTGGAACTGATGGTTTCCAATCATCCCTACTTGGCGGATGCCGGGGAACTGGAGCTGGAAATCGATCAAACACCCCTGATGCGCGATGTAGTGGAGCAAAAGCGGGTGATTCATATCAGCGAATTCTCCAAATCCCCGTATTTAACCTGCCAGCGGGAAAAATACCGGGATGACTATGCCATTGGTGTTCCGCTCATCATGGGAAACCGGCTCATCGGGGTGATGAACCTGAATGGAAACTCGTATGGTTTCTTTAACAAGCCCGATTTCATGTTCATCCAGCTTGCGGCGGAGCACATAGCCAGCGCCATCTCAAACGCGATGCAATACCGGAAGATTCAGGAAATGGCGGTCACCGATTCGCTTACCGGCGTGTTCAACCGCCGCCACTTTTTTGAGCAGTTCCATTCCGAGTGGGAGCGTTTTAGCCGCTACAACAGCGTTCTTTCCATCATTATGGCCGACATAGATTTTTTCAAAAAGATCAACGATGCATTGGGGCATCCCTGCGGCTACATGGTGTTGGCCAATACGGC